>NZ_JBHUIY010000004.1:0-159679 GCF_042683125.1 Phaeospirillum tilakii | reverse complement strand
CGCCTTGTATCTTGCGTTCACCAACGTCGAGCAACGAAAACGTTGGAGCGATGGGGCCGGTGGCCACCGGCCCCATCGCGCGGCGGGCGGCGCCCGAGTACGCCTCGGTTACAACCGCTCTGGAGCATGGGACCGCCGCCGTTGTCACACACAACCGGACAGTCGCTGGATCGTCCATCGCATGGACAAGGTAGGTTACTGTGACGCAGGTAATTTGTGGAGTGGATGTTTCCTCGAAAATGCTGGATGCCCGCATTGGCCGGGATGGAAAAGTCGAGCGTTTTTGTAGGACAAGCGAGGGGATCGATGCCCTGGCAAGCTATTGCCAGGTAAACAACGTGACCCTGGTGGTTATGGAGGCAACTGGCGGCTACGAGAGGCTTCCCTTCGCGCTGCTCTGGCAGCAGGAGATCCCGGTTGCGATCGTCAATCCGCGGTCAGTCCGGCAGTTTGCCGAAGCCATGGGATTTCTGGAAAAAACCGACGCCATTGATGCTGGGATCATCGCCTGGTTTGCCGAGGTCAAGAGGATCGCGCCCCACGCGCCGCTTGGAGCCGAACATGGTCGGCTCCAAGCCCTGGTGCAGCGGCTACGTCAGCTCACCGCCATTCAGACATCCCAGATCAACCAGCGGAGGCTGGTCACCGATCCCGATACTCTGGCAAACGTTGACGCTCTGCTGGCCTTTTTGCGCGGGCAGATCCGCAATCTGGCGAGCGTGATTGCCGGGATTATCGATCAGGATCCGGTATGGGGCGAGCTCGACAAGACCTTTAGGACCATCAAAGGGGTGGCGGATCGGACCGTGGCCCAACTCATGGCCGGATTACCCGAGATCGGAACTCTGTCAAACAAGGCGATTGCCAAACTGGTTGGTGTCGCGCCCATTGCTCGTGATAGCGGCACCATCAAAGGAAAACGCCTGACCAGGGGCGGGCGGGCTGATGTCCGGACGATCCTTTACGTCATCGCCGATATCGTCCGGAGATACAACCAAGAGTTTGCAGACTTTCATAAACGGCTCTCTGACGCTGGGAAGCCCAAGAAGGTCATTCGGATCGCTCTGGCGCATAAGCTGCTGATCCGACTCAACGCAAAAGCGCGTGATGCCCGCAAGGAAATGGCCTTTGCCGCTTGACAGCACAGACAGTCGCTCCAGACCTCTCCCTTGTTTGAAAACAAAAAAATCACCGCCGGTCTCAGCCCGGCATCAGCGCCGCCCCCTGCCACAGGGTCAGCCCCCCGAGCACCGCGAAGGAAGCGGCGGCGGCGGCGCGGATCAGCCGCATCGGCAGCTTCTGGGCGGCGACGTCGCCGAGCAGCACCGCCGGCAGATTGACCAGCAGGATGCCGAGGGTGGTGCCACAGGTGACCAGGATCACGTCGTGGAACCGGGCGGCCAGGGCGATGGTGGCGATCTGGGTCTTGTCACCGATCTCGACCAGGAAGAAGCTGACCAGGGTGGCGAGGAACGGCCCCCAGCCGGGGCGGGACTCGGCCGCGCCCTCGTCGGCGGCGTCGGGCACCAGACACCACGCCGCCATCGCCAGGAACGAGCCCCCGACGATCCAGCGCAGCAGATCGGGGCCGATCCAGCCGGCCACCGCCGCGCCGAGCCAGGCGGCGAGACCGTGATTGGCCAGGGTGGCGAGCAGGATGCCGAGCAGGATCGGCGCGACGCGGCGATAGCGCGCGGCAAGGGCCAGGGTCAGCAACTGGGTCTTGTCGCCGATTTCGGCAACCGCGACCACCCCGGCGGAGACGAACAGAGAGTCCATGTGACAAAGGTCCCGGGGGCGGACGGATGCGACCATGGCCAAGCTCCCCGTCCACCCCCAAGGTGACGGATGCCAGGCCAAAGGTCTCGCCAAGCCAACCGGGCCGGACGCGCCATGGGCCATGATGGCCCAAGTCTGTTGACGCGCCCCCCTTCGGCCGGAACCGAAGGCGGCTACTCCCCAATGACGGCGCGGACCCTATCGCGCGCCCCTGCTATACGCAAGCGTATTTGTTCTGGACGAAAAACTCTGCGACCGTCTACCCATACGGCAGGCACATGCCCATTTATCAGGCAGGGAAAGAGGAATTCGCGGTGGAGACGAGAATGGCCGGCAGGCACGGCATTTCCAAAAAATTTCTGATCATCGTCCTGGCCAGTATCGCCGGCGTGGCGGTGGTGGCGGGACTGGCTTTGTTCTTCCTGCGCGGCATCATGGTCGAGGATCGCGTCGCCAAACTTCATAATCTGGTTGACGTCGCCCAGGGCATCGCCCGCCAACAATACGAGCGGGCGCAGCGCGGCGAGATCGATCAGGCCGAGGCCCAGCGCCTCACCCGCGAAACCCTGCGCAGCCTGCGTTATGACCAGGACGAATACTTCTTCATCTATGCGGTGGACGGCACCACCGTGCTTTATCCCGGCCGGGAAGAGCGCGAGGGCAAGAACGCGATCGAGGTGCGCGATTCCGACGGCGTGCCGCTGATCCGCCGCCTGATCGAGGCGGCCCAGGCCGGCGGCGGCGCGGTGTTCTACCGCTTCCCCCGGGTCGGCTCCGACACCGCCATCCCCAAGGTCTCCTATGCCGCCCTGTTCGCGCCGTGGAACTGGATGATCGGCACCGGCATCTACATCGACGACATCGAGGCGATCTTCCGCGCCAAGGCGCTCGGCTTCGGCGGGCTGGTGCTGCTGGTCGCCCTGGTGGTGGCCGGGCTGGCCCAGCTGATCTCGCGCGGGATCGTCGGCCCGCTCCAGCGGCTGGCCGGCATCACCACCCGCCTCGCCGGCGAGGATTACGCCTGTGAGGTCACCGAAACCGAACGCCGCGACGAGATCGGCGCCCTCGCCGTCTCGATCCGCACCCTGCGCGACGCCGCGCGCGAGGCGGCCGAGCTGCGTCGCGACCAGGAGCGCCACAAGCAGGAGGCCGAGGCCGAACGCCGCCGCGCCGCCCTGGCGATGGCCGACAGTTTCGAACGCAGCGTCAAGCAGGTCTCCGACGTGATCGCCGCCTCGGCCGGCAACATGAAGAACGCGGCCGAAAGCCTGACCGGGGTGGCGCGCCAGACCTCGTCCCAGGCGACCGGCGTCGCCGCCGCCGCCGAGCAGGCCTCGGTCAACGTCCAGACCGTCGCCGCCGCCTCGGAGGAACTGTCGGCCTCGATCAACGAGATCAGCCGGCAGGTCCAGCAATCGGCGGCGATGTCGGCCGAGGCGGTCAGCGAGGCCCGCCGCACCGATCAGCTGGTGCAGAGTCTGGCCGAGGCC
Organism: Phaeospirillum tilakii; assembly: GCF_042683125.1. Lineage (NCBI taxonomy): Bacteria > Pseudomonadati > Pseudomonadota > Alphaproteobacteria > Rhodospirillales > Rhodospirillaceae > Phaeospirillum > Phaeospirillum tilakii. Next base: position 156,410 of record NZ_JBHUIY010000004.1, on the reverse strand, counting down.
ACCGACCGGATCGGCATCGTCGTCAACCTGATCAACGACATCGCCGCCCAGACCAACCTGCTGGCCTTGAACGCCACCATCGAGGCGGCGCGGGCGGGCGAGGCCGGCAAGGGCTTCGCCGTGGTCGCCAACGAAGTCAAGGGGCTGGCCAACCAGACCGCCAAGGCCACCGAGGAAATCTCCACCCAGATCGGCGCGGTCCAGAGCGCCACCGGCGAAGCGGTGGCGGCGATCCGCCTGATCGGCGGCACCATCGGCCGCATCGACGAGATCGGCTCCGGCATCGCCGCCGCGGTCGAGGAACAGCACGCCGCCACCGCCGAAATCTCCCGCAACATCCAGCAGGCTTCGGCCGGGACCCGGCAGGTGACCGATTATCTCGGCCAGTTGGCGGCGGCGGTGGCCGAGGTCGGCGACACCTCCAGCAACGTGCTGACCGCCTCGCAGGACTTGGCCGAACAATCCGGCCGGCTCGACCACGAGGTCGGCACCTTCCTCCACAGCGTGCGGGCCTGACGCAAAGCGCGGGCTCCGCCCGCACCCGCCAAGGGCCGCACGGCCCTTGGATCCCCTTCCTTGCCCTTCGCGCGGCAACCACCCGCGCCCAAGCGGAAAGGCCGGTCCGCACCCGACCACCAATGGGATCCAAGGGCCTTGCGGCCCTTGGCGGGTGTGGGCGGAGCCCACAATCATCCCGAAACCCGAGATGAGCCAGCAGGGAATCAGGCCCGGCGGCGGTAGGCGGCCGGGGTTTCGCCGCAGAAATCCCGGAACGCCTTCGAAAACGCGCTGAGGCTGGCAAAGCCGAGTTGGTCGGCCACCTCGGCCAGCGGCGGGCCGGGCTGGGCCAACAGCGCCAGCGCCGCCAGCATCCGGCTCTGGCTCAGATAATGTTGCCAGCTCATCCCGGTCTCGCCCTGGAAATGGCGCCGCAGGCTCCGTTCCGACATCGCGGCGGCGCGGCAGGCCCCCGACAGGGTGGCGTCGGCCAGATGGGTCTGGGCGTACTCCATCGCCCGCGCCAGTCCGGGATGATCGCTGCGCGGCAGCCGGAACGGCATCTCGTGGGCCACCCATTCCCGGCACAGCAGCGTCAGCGCCCGGAAATAGGCATCGGCCAGTTCATCCGGCCGGGGGCGGTCGGGCGGCCAGCGCGTCGCGTACAGGATCATCTCCCGCATCACCGGCGCCACCGCCACCACCCGCACCCCGCCGCCGCTCTCCCCCAGGCTCCCCGCCGGAAAGAACACCGAGGCCGAATCGACCGGCCCCAGCCAGGTGCGATGGCGCATTCCGGCCGGAATCCAGATCGCCCGCTGCGGCGGCAGCAGAAACCGCGCCGTCGCCGTCTCCAATTGCAGGCTGCCCCGGATTGCGTACAGCATCTGATCGCTGCCATGGGCGTGCCAGTCATAGGCGAATGGCTCGACCACCGCCTCGCGGAAGGCAAAGGCGTCGGCGGGATGGCGCTCGATCCCCACCGTCTCGATCCGCTGTCGCGTCTCCGCCCCGCTCAGCCAGCGCATCCCCGCCTCCCCGTCGCCACTTTGGCCGATTGTAGCACTTTATTGGCCGGCCGGCGTTCATCGGCCAAGGCCGCGCCGTGCTATGCCTGAGGGATCGATCCCCCCGGCCCCACAGGAGAGCGCGATGAGCGAGCGCGACCGGCACCAAGCCTCGATTCTCGACCAGTTCACCCGGCAGGCGGCAGGCTTCGCCGCCCTGCCCGCCCATTCCGACCAGGACGCCCTCCGCCTCTGTTGCGAGCTGGCCCGGCTCGGCCCCGATGATGTGGCGCTCGATGTCGCCTGCGGCCCCGGCATCCTCGCCTGCGCCCTCGCCGCCACCGCCCGCCACGTCACCGGCCTCGACCTCACCCCGGCGATGATCGCCCAGGCCCGGCGGCGCCAGCGCGAAGCCGGACTCGCCAACCTCAGGTGGGAAATTGGCGACGGCCACGCCCTGCCCTTCGCCGACGGCGCCTTTTCGTTGGTGACCAGCCGCTACGCCGTCCACCACCTGCTCGATCCCCGGGCGATGCTGGCGGAAATGCGCCGGGTCTGCACCGTCGGCGGCCGCCTCCTGCTGATCGACGCCACTCCCACCGCCGCCACCCAGGCCGCCTATGACGCGATGGAAACCCTGCGCGATCCGTCCCACACCAGCGCGTTGACCCTCGATCAGATGCGCGGGCTCGGCCAGCAGCTCGGTTTGAGCGAGCAGGCGATCGGGGGCTACCGGCTGGAGGTCGAACTGGAGGCCCAGTTGCGCGCCGCCGCCTGCCCGCCCGGCGCGGAAGAAAGGCTGCGGGCGCTGTTCCGGCGTGACGCCGAGGACGGTGTTGACCGGCTCGGCGTCGGGGCTCGCTACGAGGAAGGCGAGATCCGGTTCTGTTATCCGATCTCGATCCTGGTGCTGGGACGGGAAAGCTAAAAAAACGTGGGCTCCGCCCACACCCGCCAAGGGCCGCAAGGCCCTTGGAACCCTTTGGGGGGAGGCGCACCGCCGTTCAGGGAGCCGGCGTCAGCGCGAAGGGGCTATATATATGGCGTCACATATGGACGCCGTATTCGAGCCGGGTCAGATAATCTTCGACCAACTGCGTCCCGGCCGGGGTGGCGAGCAGTTCGATCGGTCGCCGCCGGTCGAGCCCCAGCGCCGGCTGTTCCAGCCAGCGCTCGGCCTCCTCCCGGCCGCCGAGCAGTTTGACAACCTCATCGACACCCACGGCCTCCGACATGGTAACTCCTACTCGACAGCTGTCGCTCATCATACGACAACCTGTCGCCAGGACACCAAAATACTGGAGGCGGTTAGCGTGGCTTCTTCAGAAGCTGACTAAGTGAATCCACACCTTCTTCCTTGAGAAGCGTGCTGAGCATCATGTCACTGCGCCGTCCCGCTGCGAAATCAGCGCCATAAGTCTCCCGCACATTACCAACAAGAGTTCGGCCATTTTTCTTACGTATCGTACCATCATTGTTACGACGACGACCATCAAGCCCAGGTTGATTCATTTTAATCATCCTCCACCTTTTTTTGAAATTTCGAGCGTTCCCGCCTTACGAGCAGCCGGTGGTGCCGCCGCAGGTGTCGCACTTCAGGCAGGTGCCGTTCCGGACCAGGGTGAAGTTGCCGCATTCGGGGCAGGCGTCGCCTTCGTACCCCTTGATCCGCGCCGCGCGGATCTGTTCGGCGCGGTCGTCGCGCGGCGCGACCGGCGCCGGAGCCTCGGCCGCCGGAGCAGCCGCCGGGGCCGCCGCCGGCCGACGGAGCAGCCGCAGGTTCGACCGCACATAGCCGCGCGAGGCCACCCGCCGCACCGCTTCGAGCTGGCCGGCGGTCGGGCGGGTGTCGAGCTGGCCTTCGGCCGCGCCGCGCCCGACCGTGTCCGGGGTCAAATCGGACGGGACGACATGGGCCAGATCGTTGCGGCCGAGATAGGAGATCGCCAGTTCGCGGAAGATGTAATCGAGGATCGAGGACGACATCTTGATCGTCTCGTTGCCCTCGACCATCCCCGACGGCTCGAACCGGGTGAAGGTGAAGGCCTCGACGAATTCCTCCAGCGGCACGCCGTATTGCAGCCCGACCGACACCGCGATGGCGAAATTGTTCATCATCGCGCGGAAGGCGGCGCCTTCCTTGTGCATGTCGATGAAGATCTCGCCCAGCCGTCCGTCCTCGTATTCGCCGGTGCGCAGATAGACCTTGTGGCCGCCGACCATCGCCTTCTGGGTATAGCCCTTGCGGCGGTCGGGCAGGCGGGCGCGGCCGCTGGCGGCGGCGCGTTCGACCAGCTTCTCGACCACCTTCTCGGCCACCGCCGCCGCCTTGACCGCCGCCGGGGCCTCGGCGACGCTATCGGCCAGGGCGCCCTCGTCGTCGAGCAGCGCCGCCTGCAACGGCTGGCTCAGCTTCGAGCCGTCGCGGTACAGCGCCACCGCCTTGACCCCCAGCCGCCACGACAGCAGGTAGGCTTCCTTGCACTGCTCGATCGTCGCGCTGTTGGGCATGTTGATGGTCTTCGAGATCGCCCCGGTGATGAAAGGCTGGGCCGCCGCCATCATCCGGATATGCGCCTCGACCGACAGCGCCCGGGTGCCGGTGCGGCCGCACGGGCTGGCGCAATCGAACACCGGCAGATGCTCTTCCTTGAGGAACGGCGCCCCTTCCAGGGTCATCGCCCCGCCGACATAAAGGTTGGCGGCCTCGATCTCGGCCTTGCTGTAGCCAAGATGGGTCAGCAGGTCGAAGCCGGGCTCGTCGAGCTTGGCCAGCGGGATCTTGAGGGTCTCGACGCAGAACGCCTCGCCCAGCCCGTGCCGGGTGAAGACGAAACGGATGTCGAAGGCGGATTCAAGCTGCCCCTCGATCCGGGCCAGACTGGCCTCGTCGAAGCCCTTGGCGGCGAGGCTGGCGGGGTTGATCGCCGGCGCGCCCTTGAGGGTGGCGTGGCCGATGGCGTGGCGGACGATCTCCTCGATGTCGGAGGGCGCATAGCCCAGGCTGCGCAGCGCCTCGGGCACCATCCGGTTGATGATCTTGAAATAGCCGCCGCCGGCCAGCTTCTTGAACTTGACCAGGGCGAAATCGGGCTCGATCCCGGTGGTGTCGCAATCCATCACCAGCCCGATGGTGCCGGTCGGCGCCACCACCGAGACCTGGGCGTTGCGGAAGCCGTGGACGGCGCCCTGCTCCAGCGCCCGGTCCCAGGCATGGCGGGCGGCGGCGACCAGGGCCGCGTCGGGGCAGTTGCCGGCGTCGAGCGGCACCGGCGGGCGCGACAGCCCCTCGTAGCCATGGGCGAGGCCGTGGGCGGCGCGGCGATGGTTGCGGATCACCCGCAGCATCGACTCGCGGTTGGCGGGGAAATCGACGAAGGCGCCCAGCGCGGCGGCCATCTCGGCCGAGGTGACATAGGCCTCGCCGGTCATCAGCGCGGTGATGGCGCCGATCAGGGCGCGGCCGCGCTCGCTGTCATAGGGGATGCCGGCGGCCATCAGCAGCCCGCCGACATTGGCGTAGCCAAGGCCGAGGGTGCGGAAGCGGTAGGACAGTTCGGCGATGCGGTCGCTGGGGAACTGGGCCATCAGCACCGAGATTTCCAGCACCATCGTCCACAGCCGCACCGCGACGCGGAAGCCGTCGAGGTCGAACCCGCCATCGGCCTGCCGGAAGGCCAGCAGGTTGAGCGAGGCCAGATTGCAGGCGGTGTCGTCGAGGAACATGTATTCCGAGCACGGATTGGAGGCGTTGATCCGGCCGGATTCGGGGCAGGTGTGCCACTCGTTGATGGTGGTGTCGAACTGGATGCCGGGATCGGCGCAGGCCCAGGCCGCCTCGCCCACCTTGTCCCACAAAGCGCGGGCACGGACGGTGCGCAGGGTCTGGTCGGTGGTGCGGGCGGTCAGCCGCCAATCCGCGTCGGCGGCAACCGCGTCAAGGAAGGCGTTGCTGACCCGGACCGAATTGTTGGAATTCTGGCCCGAGACGGTGAGATAGGCCTCGCCCTCCCAATCGGTGGTCATCACCGGAATGTCGAGCCGGGTGAAGCCCTGGCGGGCGAACTGGATCACCCGCTGGATGTAGGCCTCGGGGATCTCGGCGCGGCGGGCGGCCAGCACCGCCGCCTTCAGCCGGGGATTGCGGCGCGGGTCGAAGCGGGCCTCGCCCTCCCCTTCGCCGCAGGCGGCCAGCACCTCGGGCAGATGGCGGGCGGCGAGACGCGAGCCGGCGACCAGGGCGGCGACCTTCTGCTCCTCATGCGCCTTCCACTCGATGAATTTCTCGATGTCGGGATGGTCGATATCGACCACCACCATCTTGGCGGCGCGGCGGGTGGTGCCGCCCGACTTGATCGCCCCGGCGGCGCGATCGCCGATCTTGAGGAAGCTCATCAGCCCCGACGAGCGCCCACCGCCCGACAGCCGCTCCCCCTCGCCGCGCAGGCGGGAGAAGTTGGTGCCGGTGCCCGAGCCGTATTTGAACAGCCGGGCCTCGCGCACCCACAGATCCATGATGCCGCCCTCGTTGACGAGGTCGTCCTCGATCGACTGGATGAAGCAGGCGTGCGGCTGGGGATGCTCGTAGGCGGACTCGGAGCGCACGACGCGGCCGGTGGCCGGATCGACGTAGGAATGGCCCTGGCCGGGGCCGTCGATGCCATAGGCCCAATGCAGGCCGGTGTTGAACCATTGCGGCGAGTTGGGCGCGGCCATCTGGCGCGCCAGCATGAAGGCCAGCTCGTCACGGAAGGCGCGGGCGTCCTCCTCGTCGTCGAAATAGCCGCCCTTCCAGCCCCAGTAGGTCCAGGTCCCGGCGAGGCGGTCGAACACCTGGCGGGCGTCGCGCTCGGCGCCGTAACGCTCGGCCTCGGGCAGCGCCGCCAGCGCCTCCGCGTCGGCCTCGGAGCGGGCCAGCCAGGCCGGCACCCCGGGCTCGACCACCGGGCGGGTGCGGGCCGGCACCCCGGCCTTGCGGAAATATTTCTGGGCCAGCACGTCGCAGGCGACCTGCGACCACTCGGCCGGCACCGCGATGTCGGTCAGCGAAAACACCACCGAGCCGTCGGGATTGCGGATCTCGCTCGATGCCTGGCGGAACGGGATGTCGGCATAGGGCGACTGGCCGGCACGAGTGAAGTGACGCTGGACCCGCATGGGTGTTTCCTTCTGTGGCAGGGGGTGGCCCGGGAGCGCCGAACCGGAGCGGAGGTTAGTCCCGACCGCCGGTTTGCGTCAATATATAGTTATCCACAAGGTTTTCCACACATCATGTTGATTTGCAGTGTTTTGAAGAGCTTAACCGGATTTGGGCGCGCCGGGGCGGGTTGACCCGGGCCGGGGCGGCGGCCTAGTCTCGGCCGCGCCGGAGCGATCCGGTGGTTCGACCCGGCGAGGAGCGGCCGTGATGACCTATCTGCTGATCGCATTGGGCAGCGCCCTCGGCGGCACGCTGCGTTACTGGCTGTCCGGCCTGATCGCGGCCTGGGTCGGCCAGACCTTTCCCTGGGGCACCCTGGCGATCAACGTCACCGGCTCGATCCTGATCGGCGCCTTCGCCACCCTGACCGGCCCGGACGGGCGGGTGCTGGTGCCGGGCGAATGGCGCCAGTTCGTGATGGTCGGGATCTGCGGCGGCTACACCACCTTTTCCTCGTTCAGTTTGCAAACCCTGACCCTGGCCCAGGATGGGGAATGGCTGTGGGCGGGGGCCAACGTGGTGCTGTCGGTGGTATTGTGCCTGTTCGGGGTGTGGCTCGGCCATGTCGGCGCCAGCCTGTTCAACCAGTTGCCGTGACCGGAGGGAGGCACCCAGGATGACCATGTTGCGCGAAGCCGCCCTGCTCCGGATCTACACCAGCGAACGCCGCCGCCTCGACGGCCGCCCGCTGCACGAGGCGATCGTGCTGCTGGCGCGCGAGCAGGGACTGGCCGGGGCCACCGTGCTGCGCGGCCCGCTTGGCTACGGCGCCTCCAACCGGCTGCATACCGCCAAGATCCTCGATCTGTCCGAGGACCTGCCGCTGGTGATCGAACTCGTCGATTCCCGGGAAAAGATCGAAGCCTTCCTGCCCCACCTGACCCCGGTGCTGGGCAAGGGACTGGTCACGCTCGAAAAGGTCCAGGTGCTGACCGGCGGGGAATGACGGCGGGCTCCCGCCCGCGCGCTTCGCGCGCCATCCCATCGCGTTACGCGGGCTCCCGCCCGCGGGCCCGGCCGGGGCGATGCCCCGGACCCCCTTCTTTTTTTTCGATTTCCCCATCAAAAATACGAACCTCCGGGGAAAGAGAGACTGGTCATTCCCGTGTCAGGGCGCCAAACGGCTCCCCTGGATGCGCGGATCAAGTCCGCGCATGACGGAACAGACCGGAGGGCCGTTCGGTCCGTCGCCCCGGAATGAACAAAAAAAGAAGGGGTTCGGGGAGCTTTGCGCCCCGAGCGGGTGCGGGCGGCAGCCCGCCAGGGGGGCTGACCGGCCCTGGCCGATGGTATAGGATCAGCGGATGGAGAGGGTTCCGCATATCCTGGTGGTGGACGACAGCCGCGAGATCCGCGAGCCGCTGGCGCGTTATCTGACCAAGATGGGGCTGCGGGTCAGCGCGGTCGGCGACGGGCGGGCGATGCGGCAGAGCCTGGCGACCGGGGCGTTCGATCTGGTGATTCTCGATCTGATGCTGCCGGGGGAAAGCGGGCTCGATCTGGCCCGGCCGCTGCGCGAGGCGCGGATTCCCTTCATCATGCTGACGGCGATGAGCGAGGAGGCCGACCGCATCGTCGGGCTTGAACTCGGCGCCGACGATTACGTCTGCAAGCCGTTCAGCCCGCGTGAATTGCTGGCGCGGATCAAGGTGGTGCTGCGCCGCGCCGGCGGGCCGGGGCGGCCGTTGGTCGAGGCCGAGGCCGGGCGGCCGTTGCGGATCGACCGCTGGCGGTTCGACCCGACCCGGCGCGAGCTGACCGGGCCGGACGGGGTGGCGGTGGCGCTCAGTTCGGCCGAGTTCCGCCTGCTCGACGTGCTGGCGCGGCGGCCGGGCCAGACCCTCAACCGCGACCAGTTGCTCGACCTCAGCGCCGGCCGCGCCGCCGAGCCGTTCGACCGCAGCATCGACAACATCATCAGCCGGCTGCGCCGCAAGATCGAGGACGACCCCAAGGCCCCCCGCATCATCAAGACGGTGTGGGGCGAGGGCTATTGCCTGTCGGTGCCGGTCGAGGAGGCCTGAGGGCGATGAGGCTGCTGCCGCGCCGGATCTTTCCCCGTCTGGTGCTGCCGCTGCTGCTGGCGATCGGGCTGTCGCAGGGGATCTGGCTGGCGGAAGCCCTCCACGGCCAGCACCGGTTGAAGCGCGGGCTGGTCCACAGCCAGATCTTCGAGCAGGTCGAGGCCACCCTGCGCCTGCTCGCCGCCCTTCCGGCCGAACGCTGGGCCGAGACGGTCGAGCATCTCAGCCTGTCCGACCTGTGCTACGCCATCGAGGCCGCCCCGGTGGTGGCCGACGGCCCCGACCAGGATCCGCCGCTGGCCGGCCGGCTGGCCAGCCTGCTGCGGCTCTACGCCGCCGGGCCGCCCCGTCTCGCCATGGAGACGACCGACACCCGCCCCTGCGCCGGCTACGAGGCGGTGTCGGGTTCGCCCCATGCCGGCCCGGCCGACCACAGCCACGATTTCGGCGCGCTGGCGATCGCGGTGCCGCTGGCCGACGGGCGCTGGCTCAACGCCCAGGCCCGGATGGTGCTGCCGCCGCTGTGGGACCGGCCGACCCTGGTTTCGCTGCTGGTGCTGGCCGGGGTGACCATCGGCGGCGTGTTCCTGCTGGTCAGCCACGAGACCCGCAGCCTGCGCCGCCTCGCCGCCGCGGTCGAGCGGCTGGGACGCGGCGAGACGGTGCCCCGGGTGCCTGAGGACGGGCCGAGCGAGGTGGTGGCGCTGATCCGCGCCTTCAACACCATGCAGGACCGGCTGACCCGCTTCATCCAGGACCGCACCCGCCTGCTCGGGGCGATCAGCCACGATCTGCGCACCCCGCTGACCAGCCTGCGGCTCAAGGCCGAGCTGCTCGACGATCCCGACCTCGCCGCCCAGATGACCGCCACCCTGACCGAGATGGAGACCATCGTCCGCTCCAGCCTCGATTTCGCCCGCAACGACGCCACCAGCGAGCCCAGCCGCGACATCGACCTGACCGCGCTGGTCGACAGTCTGGTCGAGGACATGGCCGAGCTGGGCCAGGACGTCGCCTTCGCCGAGGACTCGCCCCGGCTGACCCTGCCGGCGCGGCCGACCGCGTTGCGGCGCGCCCTGCGCAACCTGATCGAGAACGCGGTGCGCTACGGCCACCACGCCCGGGTGGCCTGCCGGCGCGCGGACGGCGCCGCCCTGGTCGAGATCGCCGATGACGGCCCCGGCATCCCCGACGACCAGTTGGCCGAGGTGGTCAAGCCGTTCGTCCGGCTCGAATCCTCGCGCAACCGCGCCACCGGCGGGGTCGGGCTCGGCCTCGCCATCGCCGCCGACATCGTCGCCGCCCATGGCGGCAGCCTCGCCCTGCGCAACCGGGCGGCGGGCGGGCTGACCGCGACGGTGTCGCTGCCGCTGCCGGCGGCGGGGCGAAGTGGCGCCCCCACGGCAAAAGTGTAAGCATTTGTCGCAGGGGGCGCGGCTGGGACCGCCTGCGACAAAACCCGCCCCGGCCGGACACAGTTCGGCAGTCTTTTCGGGCTAGGGTCACGCCATCGCAACTTCCCCCACCGAGGCCCCCCGTGACCGTTTCCGTCCGCCCAATGTTTCGCCTGCTGCCCCTCGCCGCCCTGGCCCTGACGCTTGGGCTGGTCGCCACCGCCAACGCCGCCGACCCGATCGAGCAGCGCGAACAGGATTTCAAGGCCGCCAAACGCTCGGTCGAGCAGATCAAGGCCGGGCTCGGCGACAACAAGCCCGCAATGGTCGCCGCCGCCGCCCAGTCGCTGTCCGACCTCGGCGCCCGCATCCCCAGCCTGTTCCCGCCCGGCAGCAACCAGGGCAAGACCGACGCCAAGGCCGAGATCTGGACCAATTTCGCCGACTTCACCGCCAAGGCCAAAACCTTCCAGGAACGCGCCGACACCCTGGCCCAGCTCGCCAGCGCCCCCGGCGCCGACCGCGCCCGGCTGGCCGACGCCTTCGACAAGATGATGGCGAGCTGCAAGGCCTGCCACCGCGCCTACAAGGAAGATTGAGGGGCCACGCGATGACCAGCCCAACCCCTCCCGCCGGCCTCGACGGCTGGCTGCGCCGCTACGTCACCCAGACCACCACCGCCGTCGGGCTGGTGGTGGGGGTCAGCGGCGGCCTGCTGTTCTTCGATCTCGCCAAGCGTCAGGTCCATTCGATGCACGAATGGCTCGGCATGGCCTTCCTGGCGATCGCCGTGCTGCATGTGGTGCGCCATCGCGGCAGCTTCGCGGCGATGCTGCGCCAGCCGCGCCAGCATGTCCTGCTGGCCCTGACCGGCTTCGCCATGCTGGCCTTCGTCGGCGCCAGCTTCACCGCCCCCGCCGGCGGCGGCAACCCGGTCCACCAGTTGGCCGACCGCGCCCTCGACGCCCCGCTGGTGGCGCTCGCCCCGGTGCTCGGCCTCGGCCCCGACGAGGCCCAGCGCCGGCTGGCCGCCGCCGGGGTGGCGGTGGACAGCCCGGCGCAGTCGCTCGCCACCCTCGCCGCCACCAACCACACCGACCCGCGCCGTCTGCTCGGCGTGGTGCTGGGCGGCCGGCGCGATTGATTTCCCCGCCCCGAGGCCAGGCCGTCGGGTAGGGTACAGACCACCCACCCTACCCGTCATTCCATCCAGACCGCCGCCGCGCGCCCGAAGCCGGCGGCGGTTTGCTTTATCTTCAAGGACTTGATCCGCGTCGTTGCGGCCGATTCTCCTGATTTTGCCGGTATTTTCCTTAGTTTCACTCCAACCGACGCGCAAGGAAATGACGGCGCGCTGCGGATTTCGCTTGCGTCGCCCCATCGCTCCGGGCAGCTTACGCCCTACCCGCAGGAGCGGCCGCCCCGGGTGGGATTGGGGCGGCGTGTCCGGCCGGCGGGAGGAGTGGACGATGACCATCGGTGCGGATCCCGCCCTCACCATGTCGAGACGCCGTGGCGATCCGCCACGGGCGGCGCGTGCCCTGCATTCGCGCCGGACAGTCCAATAAAGCAAACAACCGGATGGGGAGACCAACGATGCTGCTGACACAGCAGGACCGAGAAAAAGCGCTCATTCTGAAACTGGCCCGCCGCCACGGCCGCAACCGCACCGCCCTGATCCCGATCATGCAGGCGGTGCAGGAGGAATGCGGCTTCGTCTCCGAGTTCGCGATGCAGTACATCGCCGACCTGATGGGGATCGCCGCCGGCGACGTGCTGGGGGTGGCGACCTTCTTCCACTTCATCAACAAGAAGCCGAAGGGCAAGTTCATCATCCGCCTGTCGCGCGACATGTCGTCGATGATGAAGGGCGCCAAGGCGGTGGCCCATCAGCTCGAGAACGATCTCGGCATCCGCTTCGGCAACACCACCCCGGACGGGATGTTCACGCTGGAATGGACCAGCTGCATCGGCATGAACTACCAGGCCCCGGCGATGATGGTGAACAATGAAGTGTTCTCCAATCTGACCCCGCCCAAGGTCCATCGCATCATCGAGGACTGTCGCCAGGAGTTCAACACCCGCCGCCCCACCGTCGGCAATGTCGGCGAGACCTACGCCAACACCCTCAATTACACCAATCACGAGGTCAATTCCGGGCTGACCCGGGCGGTGAGCCAGACTCCCGCCGAGGTGATCGCCGAACTGACCGTCTCCGGCCTGCGCGGGCGCGGCGGCGCCGGCTTCCCCACCGGGGTCAAGTGGAAGCTGGCCGCCGCCGCCAAGGGCGAGACCAAATACGTCATCTGCAACGCCGACGAGGGCGAGCCCGGCACCTTCAAGGACCGCATCATCCTCGGCAAGTACGCCGACATGGTGTTCGAGGGGATGACCGTCGCCGCCTACGCCATCGGCGCGCGCGAGGGCGTGGTCTATCTGCGCTACGAATACACCCACCTGCGCCCCCATCTCGAAGCGGTGCTGGAATCCCGGCGCAAGGCCAACCTGCTCGGCGACAACATCCTCGGCAAGGAGGGGTTCTGCTTCGACATCCGCATCCACATGGGTGCCGGCGCCTATGTCTGCGGCGAGGAAACCGCCCTGATCGAAAGCCTGGAAGGCCGGCGCGGCGAGCCGCGCAACCGGCCGCCCTACCCGGCCGAGCGCGGCTTCCTCGGCCAGCCGACCGTGGTCAACAACGTCGAGACCCTGGCCACCCTGTCCTGCATCATGTCGCGCGGGGCGAAATGGTTCGCCTCGATCGGCACCGAACGCTCGAAGGGCTTCAAGCTGTTCAGCGTCTCGGGCGACTGTTCCCGCCCCGGCGTCTATGAGCTGCCGTGGGGGATCACCGTCGATCAGCTGCTCGAAACCGTCGATGGCAAGGGGGCCAAGGCGGTGCAGATCGGCGGCTATACCGGCCATCTGGTCCCCGCCCGCCAGTTCGACCGCCGCCTCGCCTACGAGGATCTCGGCATCGGCGGCTCGATCATCGTCTACGGCCCCGACCGCGACATGCTCGAAGTGGCGGAAAACTACCTCGAATTCTTCGTCGAGGAATCCTGCGGCCAGTGCACCACCTGCCGGGTCGGCAATCAGAAGCTGCTGGAGGGCATCCGCCTGCTCCAGCAGGGCAAATGCTCCAACCGCTATCTCAACGACCTGATCGCCCTCAGCGAGACGGTCAAGCTGGCGTCGAAATGCGGCCTGGGGCAGGCCAGCCCCAACGTGATGATCGCCCTCAACGCCCACTTCAAGGATGAAATCCTCGCCCGCCCGGTCGAGGGCGCGCTCTGACCCCCGGCCGCAAGGAAGCAGATCCCATGGACAGCCTCGACATCACCGCCGAATCCGCCGCCGCCCCGACCGGGGCTCCCGCCGCCACCGGCGCCCCCGCCCCCGCCGGCGGGCTGGCCGCCGCCCCCCGCCCGGCCGAGGCCGAGGCGGTCGCCCCGCCGATCGCGGTGACGATCGACGGGATTCCGGTCTCGGTCGCCCCCGGCACCACCATCCTCGACGCCGCCCGGCAGGTCGGGCTCAACATCCCCACCCTGTGCCACCATGACGACCTCTGCACCGCCGGCGTCTGCCGCATCTGCGTCGTCGCGGTCGAGGGGATGCGCACCCTCCAGGCCGCCTGCGCCACCCCGATCCAGCAGCCGCTGACCATCCACACCAACACCCGCGAGGTCCGCACCGCCCGGCGCCATGTCGTCGATCTGATGCTGTCGGACCATTACGGCGACTGCACCACCTGCAAGCGCAACAACAATTGCGAGTTGCAGGCGCTGGCCAAGGAATACGGGGTCGATTTCCACCGCTTCGGCCAGCTGACCGCGCCGAAATACGCCATCGACCGTTCCAGCCCGTCGGTGGTGCGCGACATGAACAAATGCGTGCTGTGCCGCCGCTGCGTCCGCACCTGTTCCGAGTTGCAGGGGGTCAACGCCCTGCTGGTCAAGGGCCGCTCGGTGCGCTCGCGCGTCGCCACCTTCGGTGACAAGCCGTTGTCGCAGGTGGTCTGCATCAATTGCGGCCAGTGCATCAACCGCTGCCCGACCGGGGCGCTGACCGAACAGGACCAGACCGACGAGGTGTGGACCCTGCTCGACGATCCGACCCGCCACGTGGTGATCCAGACCGCCCCCTCGCCGCGCGCCGCGATCGGCGAATGTTTCGGCCTGCCGGCCGGCAGCAACGTCACCTATCAGCTCAACACCGCGCTGAAGCGGATGGGCTTCGACGGGGTGTTCGACACCAATTTCAGCGCCGACCTGACCATCATGGAGGAAGGCACCGAACTGCTGATCCGGCTCTATCAGGCGCTGGTCCAGGGCGACACCGACGTTCCCCTGCCGCAATTCACCAGCTGCTCGCCCGGCTGGGTCAAGTACCTGGAGCATTTCTACCCGACCTCGGTGCCGAATCTCTCGACCGCCAAGAGCCCGCAGCAGATGTTCGGCGCCCTGCTCAAGACCTATTACGCCGAGAAGAAGGGGATCGATCCCAACGACATCGTGGTGGTGTCGCTGATGCCCTGCACCGCCAAGAAGTTCGAGTGCAACCGCCCCGAACTGGTCTCGAGCGGCTTCAAGGACGTCGATTACGCCCTGACCACCCGCGAACTGGCCAAGATGATCAAGGAAAGCGGCATCGACCTGCCGCACCTGCCCGACACCCCGTTCGACGAGCCGTTCGGCGACGGCACCGGCTCGGGCACCATCTTCGGCACCACCGGCGGGGTGATGGAATCCGCGCTGCGCACCGTGATCGAGGTGGTGACCGGCCAGAAGGTCGAGAATTTCTTCGACCACGCCAACATCCTGCCGGTGCGCGGGATCGAGGGCGCCCGCATGGCCGAGATCGAGATCACCGAGATCGGCCCGGTGCCCGAGCTGTTCAAGCCGCTGGTGTCGGACTGGGAATGGCTGCGCGGGGTGACGCTCCGGGTCGGCGTGGTCCACGGCTCGGCCAACGCCCGCAAGGTGATGGAGGACATCAAGGCCGGCGGGCCGTTCAGCAAGTGCCACTTCATCGAGTTCATGGCCTGCCCCGGCGGCTGCCTCGGTGGCGGCGGCCAGCCGATCCCGACCAACACCGAAATCCGCGCCAAGCGGGCCCAGTCGATCTACCAGATCGATGCCGATTACCCGGTGCGCAAGTCACACGAAAACCCGGTGGTGCTCCAGCTCTATCGCGAGTTCCTCACCGACGGGCCGTGCGGGCACATCGCTCACCATCATCTGCATACGCACTACACCACGCGGGGGAAGTTCATTTCCTAGCGGCGGGCGTTCGAGTCGGGAGCCGGGGCCTTCGCAGGCCCCGGCTTTTTCGTGGGCGCCGCCCACACCCGCCAAGGGCCACAGGCCCTTGGAACCGATCAGGTCTCCGGTAAAACAGGTTCGGCGCCGAAAGGACGGTTGAGGATCGACAGCGCCTCGCCCGCCGCGAAAACGCGGTTGCGGGCATGGCCGGTGCGTTCGGTCAGGATGCCGACCTCGGCCAGTTGCTCCACCGCCTGGGCGGCGCTCTTGAAGCTGACCGCCAGCAGATCGGACAGGCGCCTGACCGTCACCACCGGATAATGCGGCAGCCAGTCGAGGGCCCTGGCAGAGGCGGAATCCCGGCGAAAGTCACGACGGCGCCGCCACACGGCCTGCAATCCGGCCAGGGCGGCGCGGGTGGCCAGCACTTCGGTGACGGTGGCGATCACCGCCTCGGCGAAAAACCCGACCAGGGGTTCCCAGTCCAGGCGTTGCTGGGCGCCTTTCAGCGCGGCGTAATATTCCGCCCGGCGCGTCTCGATGAAAGGGGCGAGGTAGAGCGGGATACGGCCGTCGGCGACCATCATCAGCGGGATCAGCAGGCGGCCGACCCGGCCATTGCCGTCACGGAAAGGATGAATCGCCTCGAACTGGGCATGGGCCAGCGCGATCCGGGTCAACAATCCCTGGGTCATGGCCTGCATCCCCTCGCCGCGCATGTAGCCAAGCAGAGCGGTCAGGCAGGAGGCCACTTCGTCGGGCGGCGGTGGATTGAAGCTCGAATAGGCGATATCCCGAGCCCCGCCGATCCACACCACCCGCTGGCGCAATCTCCCCGGAGGGTCGCCGTACTCGGGATCATCCCGCATCACCCGCTGATGCATTCTGCCGATCAGGTCGAGCGAGAAAGCGGTGGCGCCCAGCCGCTGCACGTCCGGCACCAGCTCATCGAGCGCGAGGGCGTAATCGCGAACCTGACGGGTTGCCGCCTTGCCCGGTTCGTCCTGGGTTTCCTCGACGGCAAGCAATTCATCCAGGGTGCTGTTGGTCCCCTCGATCGCCGAGGATGCCACCGCTTCCCGGCGGGTAAGGATGCGGCTGATCAGATAGGCATCCTTGAGTTCGACGGCGATCGCCTCGATCCTGGCCAGCGCCGCCATCGCCTCCTCGACCTTGCGGAGGGCGGCGCCCAACGGCACCGCCGCCTCGGGAAGACGCGGGGGAACGACGCCGTAATGGGCCTGGAATGGCTCCGGCAAACGAACCAGCCGCTCCCGGACGGCGTGACAGAGGTCTTCCCGACGCACGACGAACCTACAACTGACGACGCAGCGACGCGTTCATATTTACCTTTTAACACACATGCGTCAATTTGCTGTCCCGTTTGCCCCCGGGGAGGTTCAGGAACCTCAGGTTCCTGGCGGGTGCGGGCAGAGCCCGCGGGACTTTGGTCCCCGCGCGGCGACCGGCGGGATCACACCGCGCGGACTCCGGTGAGAAACGATTCGACCACGCCGCGCAGTTCGGTCGCCTCCTGTGACAGGCCCTGCGACACCGACACCATCTGACGCGAGGCGGTGCCGGTCTCGGCGGCGGCATGGTTGACGCCGGCAATGTTGCTGGCGATTTCACGAGTGCCGCCGGCCGCCTGCTGGACCGAGCGGGCGATCTCGGTGGTAGCGACCGATTGCTGCTGCACCGCCGCGCCGATCGCCATCGAAATCTGGCAGACATCGCCGATCCGGGCGATGATCCGGGCGATCGCCGCCACCACCTGTTCTGTCGCGCCCTGCACCGCGCTGATCTGGCCGACGATCTCCTCGGTGGCGCGGGCGGTCTGGTTGGCGAGATGCTTGACCTCGCCCGCGACGACGGCGAAACCCTTGCCGGCCTCGCCGGCCCGCGCCGCCTCGATGGTGGCGTTCAAGGCCAGCAGGTTGGTCTGGGCGGCAATGTCCTGGATCAGACTGACGACGATCCCGATCCGGGCCGAGCTTTCCGCCAGGCTCTGGACGGTGGTGTCGGTCCGGGTGGCCTCGTCGGCGGCGTTGCCCGAGACCAGGTTCGACTGCTCGACCTGATGGGCGATCTCGGCGATCGAGGCCGACAATTGTTCGACCGCCGCGGCCACGGTCTGCACATTGGCCGAAGCCAGCTCGGTCGCCGCCGCCACCGCGGTCGATTGGCTGGAGGTCCGTTCGGCACTGACCGACAGGACCCGCGCGGTTGAATCCATCTCGACACAGGCCTCGGACACCATCGCCAACAATTGCGACACCTTCTGGTCGAAGGCACTGCTCAGCGTCTCGATCGCCGCGGCGCGCTGCATCCGCGCCGCCAGGGCGGTTTCCTGTTCGACCTTCAGCAGATCGGCCTGCCGCATGTTGTCGCGGAACACCTGCATCGCCGCCGCCATCGCCCCGATCTCGTCGCCACGGCCCCGGTTGGGGATCTCGACCGTCAGATCGTGTTCGGCAAGGCGTCCCATCGCCTCGGTCAGCAGACAGATCTGCCGGATCACCCGACGGCTCAACACCAGGATCGCTCCGGTACAGGCCAGCACGACCCCCAACAGCGTCCCAAGGGCGAAGTCGAGCCGGATCCAGGCGTCATTCAGCGCGGATTGGTTGCGTTCGCGCGCGGTGTCGAGCGCGGCGTCACGCAGCACCAGCACGTTGTTGAGCATCGGCGTGGTCCAGGGCGACCAGGCGTTCGCGGCCATCTCGACGAACGCCTCGCCGGCACGGGCCGCGGTCAGCACCGCCTGATACCGCTGCTCGCCCTCGGTCATCACGGTCCGCCGGACGTGATCGAGCGCCTCGGTCAGGTGGGGCGGGTCGCCGAGATTGTGCACGCCCTGTTCAAGCTGGCGCCACAGCAGGGCGACCTGACCGGTCTGCGCCGTCGCCTCCCAGACCCGCGCGGGCGGAAAGGGCTGACCCCGGACATACAGGCCGAGCAACGAGGAGCGGTTGCCGTTGATCGTTCGCATGTCCTGAGCCTGCAACGCCAGGGCCATCGGCCCGATCTGGTCGGACGACACCAGCGCCACGGCGCGGAAGCTCTCCGCCACAGCCAATTCCAGCGCGCCGAGCCCCTGGCGGAAGCCATCGACCATCGTATCGAGCGCCTTGGGCGAGCGACCGGTTTTCGGCGATTGGAGCTGGCGCCGCGCCTCGGTCCGCACCGCGACGATCGCTTCCCGCGCCGCGTCCAGCCGGGCCCGGGGCAGCCCGGCCTCGTCCCAGGCCGCCAGCGCCGCCGCGAACAACCGGTCGGTCGCCGCCGTCATCTTGTCCAACTCGGCCTGCGTCTCGGCCGAAACGGCCTCCTCCCGCATCAGGGCCTGGGTCCAGCCGCCGCGTTCGCGCGGAATCTCGCCGCCGATCCGCAGCGTGGTTTCAAACGCGGCCAGAGCCCGCGCCGCCACCTTTTCCTGCCGCAGATCGCCCAGCGCGCCCCAGGCGAGAAACCCGGCGATCACAATCGCGAATGCAACGATGACCAGAGTGCTGGCCAGTATCAATTGCCGAAGACTCATGCCTCTCGCCCCCACTGCCCGGACAAGATCGACCAAAGTCGCGCTAATTCGACGAATGTTATATTACCTTGAGGAGATGATCAATCGATCGGCCAGGGGGCGGGGGAAGATGATATTCTGCGCCCCACTCGGACCGACGAGGACCCGCCCAGGATCATGCCGCCCGCTGCCATCCCCGACGCCGCGCCGCGAGGCGGCACCCCCCGCGAAGTGTTGCTGGCCTTCCTGAAACTGGGACTGACCTGCTTCGGCGGGCCGGTGGCCCATCTCGGCTATTTCCGCCAGGAATTCGTTGTCCGCCGCCGCTGGATCGACGACGCGGCCTATGCCGATCTGGTCGGGCTGTGCCAGTTCCTGCCCGGCCCGGCCAGCAGTCAGGTCGGCTTCGCCCTCGGCCTCGGCCGGGCCGGCGCCTGGGGCGGGCTGGCGGCGTGGGCCGGCTTCACCCTGCCCTCGGCGCTGCTGCTGGTGGCCTTCGCCGCGCTGGCCGACCGACTGGCCGGACCGCTCGGCCTCGGTCTGCTGCATGGGCTGAAGCTGGTGGCGGTGGCGATCGTCGCCCAGGCGGTGTGGGGAATGGCGCGCAGCCTGTGCCCCGATGGGACCCGGGCCGCGATCGCGGCGGCGGCAAGCCTGATCGTCCTGTCGGCGCCCTCGGCGGCGGCCCAGATCGGCGCGATCCTGGCCGGTGCCCTCGCCGGCTGGCGACTGTGCCGGCGCCCCGCCACACCGCCCCCGCCCGACGGGACAACCCCGCTGGTTTCCCCCCGGGTCGGGATCGCCGCCCTCGCCGCCTATCTTGCCCTGCTGGTGGGGCTGCCGCTGCTGACCCATTTTCTGGCCGCGCCGTTGCTGGCGCTGGCCGAGTCCTGCTACCGCGCCGGGGCGCTGGTGTTCGGCGGCGGCCATGTGGTGCTGCCGCTGCTGCGGGAAGCGTTCGTCACCCCCGGCTGGATCGATGACGGCCGGTTCCTGGCCGGCTATGGCGCGGCGCAGGCGGTGCCGGGACCGCTGTTCACCTTCGCCGCCTATCTCGGCGCCAGTGTTGAGACCGGCGCCCCCCGCCTGGTCGGCGCCACGCTGGCGCTGGTGTCTATCTTCCTGCCCGGCCTGCTGATTTTGCTGGCCGCGCTGCCGTTCTGGCACCAGCTGCGCCGAGGCGCGCAGGCCCAGGCGGCGATGCGAGGCATCAACGCGACGGTGGTCGGCCTCTTGGCCGCCGCCTTGTACGACCCGATCTGGACCGGCACGATCCATACCCCGACCGATCTGGCCCTGGCCCTCGCCGGCTTTGCCCTGCTGACGATGACCCGAACACCCCCCTGGATTGTGGTCGCCCTTTCCGCCACCGCCGGCCTGGCGCTGTCCTTTTAACCCTGGGGAGGTCCAGGAACCTCAGGTTCCTGGCGGGTGCGGGCAGAGCCCGCGTCAGGCCGCCTCGCCCCGCAACTCCGCCGGGGCGCGGAAGGTGAAATTGGCCGGCGCCTCGATCACCGCCCGCCGCGCCTGCCCGATCCGATTCTTAAGATCGTCCGGCAACCGCCCCTCGCCCCCGGCGGCGCGGGCGATCTCGACCAGCGACGGCATCCCCTTCTCCCCGCCGGTAATGACGGCGCCATGGCGCTGGGCAGCGAACAGCAGATCGTGGATCAGGGTGCGCTTGTTGGCGGCGACGGCGAGCCGGGCGCCGGCCAGCGCCGCCTCGGCCCCTTCCGGGGCGATCAGGGTGACGCGGTGGTGGGGATCGAGCCCCCCGGGAAACAGGTGCCCATAGGCCGACAGCTCGACCTCGACCACCCCGTCAAGCTCGCGGCCGAGGGCGCGGATCGCCTGACGGTAATCGGCATAGGCGTCGAGCAGCGCGGCAGCGGCGGAGCTGTCGCCGGGACAGGCGACATTGACGTCGGTCGAGGTGCTCCACGGCTTGATCTTGCCGGGCGACTTGACGCGGGCGCGGGTGCGGGCGAGGTCGGGGGCGCCCTCGCGGATGGCGCGGAAGGTCTCCATCTCGGCGCCGGAGGAGAAGCCGACGCCGAAATCGATCATCACGCCACCGATGGTCTCGGTCTCGGGATCGAGCAGCCCCATCAGCACGTCGTCGATCGACAGCTCGGACCAGCCGGTCAGGCAGGCCAGCATGTCGGCGCCGGCATAATCGCAGGACTGGAGCAGGTTTTCCGCCTTGGAGCGGGCGGGTTCCTCGGCATGGGCGATGAAGCCGACCAGGGAATCGCGGCTGACCAGCTCGATGCCGTTGATGACGATGTCGCCCTCGCCGCCGCCGAGCCGCTGCCCGGCGGCCGGCAGCTCGATATGGGTCCAGCGGCGCAGATAGACCAGCAGGCCGGCGATGCTGTCGGTATCCGAGCCCTGCACCGGCAGCACCAGCCCGAACTCGCTCGACGCCACCTCGACCAGCCGCAGGCGGGCGGCGGTGACCATCCCGGTCCAGCCCTGCATCCCCTCGACCCGCCACAGATCGTCGGCCGCCAGCAGGCGCGGCGCGCCGCCGTCGGCGAGGCAGACCGCCTCGATGATGTTGGAGGGGCGCAGCCGCAGCGGACCCATCCCCCCGGTGGCGATCACCCCGCCGACGCAGGCCGAGGCGACGCTGGTGAGGTCGATCAGCACCCGGTGATTGGGGCCGACCTGCTCGGCGACCACGGCGTTGACCTGGGCGAAGGTCAGGCCGGCCCCGGCGGACACGGTGCCGGCGGCGGCATCGACCGCGATCTGCTGGCTGGCGAGGGCTTCGAGCGGGGTGTCGGCCGGCACCAGTTCGGGGATGGCGGCGGCGCGGGGGCGGATCGCCACCACCCCGGCGAAACCGGCGGCGGCCTCGGCCGGATAATCGAACGATTTGATCGCGCTGGTCAGCCCCCCGGCCGGCATCACCGCCCAGTTCTGCCGCACCGCCTCGGCCACCGCGCCGGCAATGTCGGCGGTGACGCACAGGCGCGCGACCAGCGGCCGGCCGCCGTCATCGGTCAGCTCGGCCTCGGGCAGGGCGGAAAAGTCGAGGGGTGCCGTGGACATGGCGGGCGAACCAGTTCTGCTGGGAGGGGGGGAAGCGGCCGACCATATAGCACCAACCCGCCGCCGCTTGAACCCCTTTACCCTACCCGTTTCCCCCTCCGCGCCGCGACTCCGCGCCAGGGCGGCATCCGGGTGGGCGTGGCCCACAAAAAGGGGTGGAGCGGGTGGCGCATGGGTTGCCCCGCACCCGGGCAGCCGTTAATCTTGGCAGGGTATGCGGCCGCAACGGAGGGTGGAGCGACGATGGCCTTCGACGAAATGAAGTCTGCCGACGGCGGAGTCCGTCCGCCGTTCCGGGCCTATGAAGACTGGCTGCTGTCGATGCCACCCGATCTCCTCCCCCGCAAGAACGAGCAGGCCGACGCGCTGTTCCGCCGGCTCGGCATCACCTTCGCGGTCTATGGCGACCAGGAGGGGACCGAGCGGCTGATCCCGTTCGACCCGATTCCGCGCATCCTGACCGCCAGCGAGTGGAAGACCCTGTCCGACGGCTGCTGTCAGCGGGTGCGGGCGCTCAACGCCTTCCTCAAGGATCTCTATCACGGCCAGGAGATCCTCAAGGCCGGGATCATCCCGCCCGAGCGGGTGCTCCACAACGGCCTGTTCCGGCCGGAAATGCAGGGGCTGCACGTCGCCCGCGACGTCTATGTCCACATCGCCGGGATCGACATCGTCCGCACCGGCGAGAAGGAATTCTACGTGCTGGAGGACAACCTCCGCTCGCCGTCCGGGGTCTCCTA
Organism: Phaeospirillum tilakii; assembly: GCF_042683125.1. Lineage (NCBI taxonomy): Bacteria > Pseudomonadati > Pseudomonadota > Alphaproteobacteria > Rhodospirillales > Rhodospirillaceae > Phaeospirillum > Phaeospirillum tilakii. Next base: position 133,703 of record NZ_JBHUIY010000004.1, on the reverse strand, counting down.
CATGCTGGAGAACCGGGCGATGATGATGCGGCTGTTCCCCGATCTGCTGACCCGCTACCGCGTCGCCGCGGTCGATTCCTACCCCGATCTGCTGCTGCGCAACCTGCGTTCGGTGGCGCCGCCGGCCTGCGAGGGTGATCCCACCGTGGTGGTGATGACCCCGGGCTATTACAACAGCGCCTATTTCGAGCATGCCTTCCTGGCCGAACAGATGGGGGTCGAGCTGGTCGAGGGCCGCGATCTGTTCGTGCGCGACAATCTGGTCTACATGCGCACCACCCGGGGGCCGCAGCGGGTCGATGTGATCTATCGCCGCATCGACGACGATTTCCTTGATCCCGACGCCTTCAACCCCAATTCGGCGCTCGGCGTGCGCGGGCTGCTGGCGGCCTACCGCGCCGGGGGGGTGACGCTGACCAACGCGATCGGCACCGGGGTGGCCGACGACAAGGCGACCTACATCTACGTCCCCGACATGATCCGGTTCTATCTGGGCGAGGAGCCGATCCTGTCCAACGTGCCGACCTGGCGGCTGGAACGCGACGACGAGCGGCGCTACGTGCTGGAGCATCTCGACGAGATGGTGGTGAAGGAGGTCCAGGGCGCCGGCGGCTACGGCATGCTGGTCGGCCCGACCTCGAGCAAGGCCGAGATCGAGGCGTTCCGCGCCCGCATCCTGGCCAATCCGGCCAATTACATCGCCCAGCCGACCCTGGCCTTGTCCACCGTGCCGACCCTGGTCGAGCAGGGACTGGCGCCGCGTCACGTCGATCTGCGCCCCTATGTGCTGATGGGCGAGACGGCGACGCTGGTGCCGGGCGGGCTGACCCGGGTGGCGCTGCGCCCGGGCTCGCTGGTGGTCAATTCGTCGCAGGGCGGCGGAACCAAGGATACCTGGGTGCTGGAGAACGACCCATGCTGAGCCGCACCGCCGACCATTTCTACTGGCTGAGCCGCTACATGGAGCGGGCGGAGAACATCACCCGCTTCATCGAGGTCGCCAACCGCCTGTCGCTGTCGGCTGGCGGCGAGCGGGTCGCCCCCTGGCAGCCGGTGCTGACCATCGCCGGCGGCGAGGAGGAATTCATCGCCCGCTTCGGCACCCCCTCGGCCGGGGCGGTGATCGATTTCGCCGTGCTCGACCCGGGCAACCCGTCCTCGATCCATGCCTGCCTGCGCGCCGCGCGCGAGAACGCCCACGCCGTGCGCAGCGTAATCCCGGCCGAGCTGTGGGAATCGATCAACGGCACCTGGCTGGAGGCACGCGGCATCGACGGCCCCCGCCTGCGCGAGCAGGGGCTGATCGCCTTCTGCGAATGGGTGCGCGAGCGCGCCCACCAGTTCCGCGGCATCAGCTACGGCACCATGCTGCGCGACGAGGCCGACATGTTCATCCGCCTCGGCACCGCGCTGGAACGCGCCGACAACACCGCCCGCCTGCTCGGAGTGCGCGCCGCCGGGGTCCAGCCCGACCGCACCGAGGTCGATGCCGACGACCAGTTGCACTGGGCGGCAGTGCTGCGCTCGGTCAGCGCCTTCCGCGCCTTCCGCACCGTCCATGGCGGCGACGTCACCCCGCTGCTGGCGGCCGATCTGCTGGTGATGCAGGCGGCGTTGCCGCGCTCGCTGCATGCCTGCCTCAATCAGGTTCACGACCTGCTGGAGCGGTTCAACCCCGAGGCGGAATGCGCCCGCCTCGCCGGGGCGGCCCATGCCGGAATCCATTACGGCCGGCTCGATCAGTTGCTGGCGCGCGGGCTCGACCGCTTCGTGGTCGATTTCCTCGAAACCAACACCAAGCTGGCCCAGCAGGTCCACGACGACTTCCTGCTGGGGTGACGGAGGCGCCCTATATAACCGCTCTCCCTCTGTTCTTACCGATCAGCGTGAAGCGACTTTTCGGGGCCCTTCACGCTCAGAGGCTGACTCAGAATCGTTTTACGCGATTTTCATTCGCACAAGTCTCCTTTTGATAATCTCAATGCTTGCGATCATGAGGATCGCCAGGGCCGATTCAATCGTCGCCTCGACATCTTTGGCAAGGCGACGATTCCTGTTCAACCAAGCGATGGTCCGTTCGACGACCCAGCGCCGGGGCAACAGCACGAAGCCTTTGGCATCCTCGGGGCGCTTGATGATGCGGATGGTCCAGCGGCCTTTTCCGGCGAGAGCATGGACCAATTTATCCCCGGCATAGCCACCATCGGCGAAAACGTGGCGCATCCAGGGATAGCGCCCGGCCATGGAAAGCAGGACGTCCGACGCTCCGTCACGGTCCTGGATGTTGGCCTCGCGGATCACCGCCCACAGAAGCAACCCATTGGCATCGCTGACAATATGCCTCTTGCGCCCCTTGATCTTCTTGCCGGCATCAAAGCCTCTGGGGCCACCGGACTCTGTCGTCTTGACCGATTGGCTGTCAATGACACCGGCCGTCGGCTGGGCATCGCGCCCCATCGCTTCGCGGGCCGCCATCACCAAATACTGATTGATGCTGGCCCAGACCCCCGAGTCCCGCCATCGGTAGAAATAGCCTTGAACCGTCGTCATCGGCGGAAAATCCTTGGGCAGCATCCGCCACTGGCAGCCACTTTCGACAAGATAGAGAATGGCGTTGAGCACCTCCCGCAACGAAACCTTCCGGGGGCGACCACGTCGCTCGGGCGCAGGCAAATGCGGCAGAACCAAAGCCCATTCTTCATCGGTCAAATCGCTTGAATACCTCTGCCCATCCCGCCGATACTGTTTGCGGGTGATTTCAGTCCGCGACATCTTGTGAGCCATTCAGTCTTCGCAACACCGATTGAATCACAAGTCATTGAAATCACCCAACTTATTTTTCGGTTAGCCTCTTACGAGGGAATCCGGGCATACAAAATCAAAGCATCACTCCAGGAGATTTGCTACTATCTTTGCGAGAGGGTGAATATGGCACATTAAGAGCCGGGTGAAAATCGTCAATACTGATTGGATCATTCAGACGAATTCTCTTTCTAGCTCGAGAACTCATCGTGGTTTGAAGGCGCTTTAGAAGCGCGGAGCTGCGTTTGCGCCGCCTCTTGGCTTTTTCTACCCGCTTTTTTGCTCGTGCCGGCGCCGAGAGCGCCTTATCGTCATCAGAAACATCATCGAATGATGGGTAAATAATTGAATAATAAATTTCAGCCATAGGAAACCATTTTCGCACCTTCTCTCGACAATTATGGTAGTCAACACCACAAGGTTCAAGTTCCGTATAAAGCCAAATAACCTCATAATTGCCACTATATTTTAACTCAAGCCAATCGTGTATGAGCCTTTCACTGTGGACCCCGTCAGAAATCTCAGAATGAATCATCTTAACCCCAGTCGACAGGACCTTAAAATTAACGGTAGCAATATTGCGACCATTGGCTTCACCCCGCGAGCGGATCTCCCGAGCCGATTCTGCTGCCGGATGAGAGCTAAAATGCACCCGAACAAAGCGGGGGGGCACCACGGCCGCAGCTGGTGCCTTAGCAAGCTGCAAGACCTCAAAACGTCCCGCCACACCAGCGAATCGGAAAAGCGGCAGTGCGGCGCCCGGCTTGGGCTGAAGTGTAAGCGCCACTGGGCCGAACCGAGTGGGCGGGGGGGAAGCTTCCAGCTTAGGCTGAAGCGTCGCAGATGGAGGCGTGGGCGCCACTGGGCCGAACCGAGTGGGCGGGGGGGAAGCTCCCAGCTTAGGCTGAAGCGTCACAGATGGAGGCGTGGGCGCCACTGGGCCGAACCGAGTGGGCGGGGGGGAAGCTCCCAGCTTAGGCTGAAGCGTCACAGATGGAGGCGTGGGCGCCACTGGGCCGAACCGAGTGGGCGGGGGGAAAGCTCCCTGCTTAGGCTGAAGCGTCACAGATGGAGGCGTGGGCGCCACTGGGCCGAACCGAGTGGGCGGGGGGAAAGCTCCCTGCTTAGGCTGAAGCGTCGCAGATGTAGGCGTGGGCGCCACTGGGCCGAACCGAGTGGGCGGAGGAGAAAAACGGGACGGCGCCATCACGACTCCTCAGGTTTTCGCATAACTCTTCCAGGATAATCCGCTTCTAGAACACTCCAAGCCTATTATCCGGCGCCCCCCCATTTTTTCACAGACCCCGGCGCCAAGGCGGGGAAACCACCTTGGCTGGTGCCGGCAAAACAGGCATGCTTTCCTCGGTTTCGATAGTAGCGATCTGATCCATCGATGTGGGTGCGCCTGTTGTTGCTGGGAACCCTGACGGTCGCCGCGCTGGCCGGCGTGGGCTGGTGGCTCGCGCCGACACACCGGATCAACCCCGACGACCCGGCCCAGGTGGCGCGTGGGGCGGGGCTGTATCAGGCCCAGTGCGCCCGCTGCCACGGCGCCCAACTGGAGGGTGAGCCGAACTGGCGGATCCGCAAGCCCAACGGCGAATTACCGGCACCGCCGCACGATGCCAGCGGCCATAGTTGGCACCATCCCGATTCCTATCTGTTCGCGGTGACCAAGCATGGGCTGGCGCCGTTCGTCCCGCCCGATTACAAGAGCGGGATGCCGTCCTTCGTCGGGGTGTTGAACGACGACGAGATCCGGGCGGTGCTGGCCTTCATCGAATCGCGCTGGCCGCCGGAGATCCGCGCCCGCCAAGCGGCGATCCCGCAGCAATAGGAGCAGGACGGCGTGACCGCCAGGGTCCAGATCGGCCAATATGCCTACCAGTGCCGCCCCCGCTGGGGCTTCGGCACCCCGCTTCATCCCCGCCTCGCCCAGATCCTGGAGCGCGGCCGCGCCGGCTATGCCCGCCGGCTGACCGCGCTGGCCGAACTGGCGCCGCTGCTGGCGGCGATCCCATCCGACGCCCCGGACGACTCGCCCGAACCGCGCTGGAACAACCCGTTCTTCACCGGACTCGACGCGGTGGCGCTGTGCGGGATGCTGACCCGCCACGCGCCGCGGCTGATGATCGAGGTCGGCTCGGGCAATTCGACCCGCTTCGCCCGCCACGTCGTCGCCGCGCGCGGCCTGCCGACCCGGCTGGTGTCGATCGACCCCGCCCCGCGCGCCGAGATCGACGCGCTGTGCGACGAGGTGATCCGCGCCCCGGTCGAGGCGACCGACCCGGCGCTGTTCGCCCGCCTCAAGCCGGGCGACATCCTGCTGATCGACAGTTCGCACCGCAGCCTGGAGAATTCCGACGTCACCGCCTTGTTCCTCGACGTGCTGCCGGAACTGGCCCCCGGGGTGATCGTCCACGTCCACGACGTCTATCTGCCCTACGATTACCCGCCCCAGGCCGAGGGGCTGATGTACAATGAGCAATATCTGCTCGCCGCCCTGCTGCTGGGCGAGGCGTCCTGGCTGGAGCCGATCCTGCCCTGCTATTTCGCGGTCAAGGATCCCCGCCTGTCGCCGCTGCTCGACCCGGTGTGGGCGGCGATCGGCACCAACGCCTTCCCCGCCCCCAGCAATTCGTTCTGGCTGACCATCAAGCGGCGGCGCTGACGCGGGCTCCGCCCGCACCCGCCAAGGGCCGCAAGGCCCTTGGAACCCATTGGTTGTCGGGTGTGGCGAGGACAAGGGACAGGGATCCAAGGGCCCTCGGCCCTTGGCGGGTGCGGGCAGAGCCCGCGCTTACCCTCTTTAAGGGTGAATTCACGGGCATTTTCCCAAAAAATCCAGATACGATATTTTAACTCAACGTCAATTTGATTTCTGCTAGCGTGTTGGTCATAAGCAATCGTCAAACGAAAGCAAGGACCGCCGCGTGATGACGTATGGGGAAGGACCTCGATCCTCCAAACCATCCGGCTCGGTTTCCCCGCCTGGACTTCTCGGTTTACGGGCATTGTCTGTCGGGATCCGCCGTTTCGCCTCGGCCTTCGCCGCCGGCTTTTGTCAGCCTTCGTTGCTGGCGGTGACGATCGCCCTGCTGCTCTGCCTCGGTGGGATCGGCGCCGCCTGCCTGCTGATCACCGAGGCCAAGCTGACCGGCGAGCGGGTGGCGTGGTACGCGCTCGATCCGCTCGACGATTACGCCTTCGCCACCGGCACCGCGCTGGCCCTGCGCGCCCAGCCGCCGCAAGGTCCGGCGGTGGCGCTGATCGGCACCGCCGCGATGCGCGAGGCGCTGATCCCCGACGAGGAGATCGCCGCCCGGCTGACCAACCGCGTCGGAACCGACGTGCCGGTGATCGATTTCATGAGCGGCGGCCAGTCCGGGATCGAGATGGCGGCGCTGGCCGACAGCCTCGGCCCCGATTTCGAGGGGGTGGTGGTGCTGGGGATCAGCCTCAGCCGCCTTGCCGCCGATTCCTCGGAACTGGCCGGGCTGGTGCGCGAACCCCGCCTCGCCTTCGCCTCGGCGGCGGGTGACGCCGAGATCCGCGCCGCCGGCTTCAGCCCGCCTTGGCACAGCGGGATCTACTTCCTTGATAATTACAAATTCTTCGTCGCCCGCGCCCGCGTGCTGGTCGGGCGTGTCCTGGGCGGGGCGGTGCCGGTCCATGCCAGCCGCACCTATCTCGACCGCGCCCCGGCCGACGCCCGGCAATGGGAAACCGACACCCGCATCCTCCAGGCCCGCCTCGCCCATTACGCCGAGCGGGCCGACGGCAACCTCGCCGCGATGAAGCGGGTGATCGGCCTGTTCCCCGACCGGCGCAAGGTGCGGATCGTGCTGCTGGAAATCCCGCTCAACCCGCGCGCGGTCAGCACGGTGATCGGCCCCGAGCTGGTCGAGGCCCACCGCGCCCGCCTGCGCGCCTTCGCCGAACGGGAGGGGGTCGAATATTGGGACCTCAACCCGGTGGTGCTGCTCGGCCCCGACGATTTCCAGGACTGGGCCCACGTCAACCGCGCCGATGCCCGCGAACGCTGGACCGCGCCGCTGCTCGACCGCCTGCTTCCCCTGCTCCGCGTCCCGTCACGCTGAGGGAGGTCACGATGGACAAGTTCGCTTTCCGGCTCGGTCAGATCGCCCAGGGGCTGGGCCTCGGCCTGCTGCTGTTCGCCGCTCTGACGATGATGGTCCAGATCGAAAGCGGCGCCCGCGTGTTCCGCTATCAGGGGTTCTGACATGGTTCAATCCGCCCTGTTCTGGCTGGTGCTGGCCGTCGCCGTCGCGGGCAACTGGGCCCTGCCGCCGGCCCGCCGGCCCTATTGGCTGGTGGCAATCTCGACCGCCTATCTGCTGTCGCTCGACGCCGTCGGGGTCGCCCCGCTGCTGGGCTGGATCGGGCTGGTGTGGGCGCTGCGCCGCCGGGTCGCCGCCACCCCGGCGCTGGGCAATTGGGTGGTGATCGGGCTGGTCGGCTCGCTGATCCTGCAACTGGCCTATTTCAAATACCTGCCGCCGCTGCTGTCGCTGTTCTCGGAAGGGCCGGCCCGCGCGGTGGTGGTGCCGCTCGGCATCAGCTTCATCACCTTCCGCCTGATCCATTACGTGATCGAGACCCGGCGCGGCACCCTCGCCCACCACGGGCTGTGGGACTACCTGTCCTGGGCGACCCTGTTCACCATCTGGACCGCCGGACCGATCGAGCGGTTCGACCATTTCCTCTCCCAGCGCCGCGCCAACCTGACCCGGGCGATGGTCGCCGAGGGGCTGACCCGGATCATCCTCGGGCTGGGCAAGAAGTTCGTGCTCGGGCTGCAACTGGTGCCGCTGGCGTTCGGCGAGGTCTCGACCCCCGACGGCTTCCTCGCCGCCCTGCCGCACCTCTCGACCTTCGAGGCGTGGCGCTACCTGATCGTGTCGTTCTTCCTGTTCTACCTTGATTTCAGCGCCTATTCCGACATCGCGATCGGATCGAGCCGGCTGCTCGGGCTCGGCATCATGGAGAACTTCAACTGGCCGATCCTCGCCCCCAATCCCGGGGTGTACTGGAAACGCTGGCACATGACGCTGTCGGGCTGGTGCCAGTCCTACGTCTACATGCCGGTGATCGGCCTGACCCGCAATCCCTACCACGCGGTGTTCGCCAGCTTCGCCTGCATCGGGCTGTGGCATGCCGGCTCGTGGACCTGGCTGGCCTGGGGGCTCTATCACGCGGTGGCGGTGACGCTCTACCAGACCTGGGCCCGCTTCCGCCGCAAGCAGGACTGGCCGTGGCTGGAACAGGGCTGGCTGCGGGTGCCGGCCGCCCTCGCGGTGATCTGCTACACCTCGGTGCCGCAGGGCTTCACCCTGATCCAGGGCATCGGCGTGCCCTATGACGGGCTGCGCATCCTCGCCAAGCTGGTGTTCGTCAATCTTCCGGCATGAAAATTCTTTAAGAACAGCAACTTAGCGGAAAGAACGGGAGTGGGGAAACAATAGCGGGGCTGCCGCCCCGCGCCCCGCCCGGAGGCGAGCCTCCGGACCTCCCTTATTTTTGAAAAACCGGGTGTTTGCGGGCGGCAGCCCGATCGCGCCAGCGAAGCTCAACAGAAGGCGTTCGGCATGATTCCTTTCACGGTGGATGATCTGGTCGAACAGGGGCGGCGGCGCTGGCCGGACCGCACCTTCCTGGTGGCCGGGGCCGAGACGGTGACCTTCGGCGATCTGGCCGAGCGGGTCGAGCGTTTCGCCGGCTGGCTCCAGGCCCAGGGGATCGGGCCGGGCGACCGGGTCGGCGTCACCGTGCAGAAATCGCCCGAGGAGATCGTGGCGATGCTGGCGGCGGCCCGGCTGGGGGCGGTGTGGGTCAATCTCAGCATCCACTGGAACATCCAGCAGGTGCGCGATCAGGCCCGCGACTGCGGCATGCGGATCCTGGTCACCGGCGCCCGCCGGGCCAGCGAGATGCTGGCCCAGGACTGGCCGGACAGTCTGGAAAGGCTGGTGGTGGCCGGCGAGGGCGCGGTCGAGGGCGACCGGCGGCGCTGGGTCAGTTGGCAGGACGCCGTGGCTCCGCTCCAGCCGGGGGCGCGGCGGCCGCTGGAAACCGATCTCGCCGCGATCTGCTACACCTCGGGTTCGACCGGCCGGCCGAAGGGGGTGATGCTCAGCCACCGCAACTTCCTCGCCGCCACCCAGATCGTCGCCGAATATCTCGGCAACAATGCCGAGGACCGGCTGCTGTCGGTGCTGCCCTGCTGCTTCAATTACGGCCTGCTCCAGGTGCTGAGCATGCTGCTGGTCGGCGGCACCATCGTGCTGCAACGGGTGACGATGGCGGCGGAACTGGCGGCCGCGCTGGCCCGCCACCGCATCACCGGCATCGCCGCCGTGCCGTCGATCTGGACCCCGCTGGTGGCCTATCTGTCCGAGGTCGGCGGCGATTTCCCCGACCTGCGCTACCTCACCAATGCCGGCGGTAAATGCCCCGACGCGGTGCTGGCCTGCCTGCCCCGGCTGTTCCCGACCACCCGGGTCTATCTGATGTACGGCATGACCGAGACCATCCGCGCCACCTACCTGCCGCCCGAGCTGTTCGACAGCAAGCGCGGGGCGATGGGCAGCGCGATCCGCAACACCGAGGTGTTCATCGTCGATGCCGACGGCAATCCCTGCCCGCCCGGCACCGCCGGCGAGCTGGTCCAGCGCGGGCCGACGGTGGCGATGGGCTACTGGAACCGCCCCGACGACACCGCCCGCAAGTTCCGCCCCTGCCCCGGCCTGGGCGCGATCGGGGCCGAGCGGTTCTGCTGGAGCGGCGACATCGTCCGCCAGGACGAGGACGGCATCCTGTGGTTCGTCGGCCGCCACGATTTCATGATCAAGTCGAACGGGGTGCGGATCAGCCCGACCGAGATCGAGGAGGTGGTCCACCGCTTCCCCGGGGTGGTCCACGCCGTCGCCTTCGGCGCGCCCGATCCCCAGGCCGGACAGGCGATCGAGGTCGCGGTCCAGGCCGGCGAAAACGGCATCGATCTGGCCGAGCTGCGCCGCTTCTGCCGCGAGTCCCTGCCCGGCTACCTCCATCCCCGCCGGCTGCATCTGTGGCTGGGCCGGATGCCGACCACCGGCAACGGCAAGATCGACGTGCGCGCGGTGGTCGAGACCCTGCGGCGCGCCGCCACCCCCGACCCGCTTTCCCCCGCTGAAGGAGTCAGATCATGAGCCTCCACCGCGACGCCATCGCCGCCTTCCTCGAAAGCGAACTCGGCCTGAAGCCCGGCAGCTACCAGGACGACGAGCTGCTGTTCTCGACCGGCCGGCTGGATTCGTTCGGCCTCGTCAACGTGATGAGCTTCGTCGAGGAACGGCTGGGCCGCAAACTGAAGGTGTCGGAAACCACCCTGGCCCATTTCGACAGCATCGAACGCCTCGCCACCTTCATGAACGCCGGGTGATGTGGGCTCCGCCCACCCCCGCCAAGGGCCGCAAGGCCCTTGGAACCCCTTGGGGGTCGGGCCCGGAGCGGCCTGTCAGTTTGGGCGCGGGCGTTGGCCGCGCGCCGGGCAAGGAAAGGGTTCCAAGGGCCCTCGGCCCTTGGCGGGGGCGGGCAGAGCCCGCGAAGGGCCTTCCCCCCATGCCTTTGGTCCTGTCCCCCCTGGCGGGCTGACCTGCGCGCAACGAGGATTGGTCGGCGGCGGCGGCTGGAGTATTCTCCCCGGCCTTTCTCCCCCCCGCCCGAGGTCCCATGTCTTCCCTGCGTTTGGCCGTATTCGACGTCGATGGCACCCTGATGGACAGTCAGGACACCATCCAGGCGGCAATGACGCTGGCCTGGAGCCGGTTCGACCTCGGCCCGCCCCCGCCCGAGCAGGTGCGGCGGATCATCGGCCTGTCGCTGCCCGACGCCTGCGCGGTGCTGCTGCCCGACGCCCCGGCCGAGACCTGGCGCGGCGTGGCCGAGGCCTACAAGGCGGCCTTTCATGAATTGCGGCTGCGCCCCGGCCACCACGACCCGCTGTTTCCCGGCGCGCGCGAGGCGCTCGACCGGCTGGAGGACGAGGGCTGGCTGCTCGGCCTCGCCACCGGCAAGTCGCGCCGGGGGGTCGAGGCGATGCTCGACGCCCACGACCTGCACGGCCGCTTCGTCACCATCCAGACCGCCGACGACAATCCGGGCAAGCCCGCCCCCGGCATGCTGCTGCGCGCGGCGGCCGAATGCGGGATCGAGGCCGGGCGGATGGCGATGATCGGCGACACCGCCTATGACATGCTGATGGCCAAGGCCGCCGGGGCGGCGGCGATCGGGGTGTCGTGGGGCTATCATCCGGTCGAGGAACTGCGCGAGGCCGGCGCCCGGGTGATTCTCGACGGATTCGACGCCCTGGCCCGTGCCCTCGACGCGACGATCGGAGAAGCCTGATGCGCCCCGCGACCCTGTTCAAGTTCGTGCTGGCGGTGGTGCTGCTGCTGGCCGTCGCGGCGATCGCCGCCGCCAAGTCGGTCAACACCGAACGCTACAAGGCGGTGATGATCGAGCGGGTCCGCGCCGCCACCGGGCTGACCATGGTGTTCGCCGGGCCGGTCAAGCTGCGCCTCGGCCTCGCCCCGCGTCTCAGCGTCACCGGGCTCGGCCTGTCGGTGCCGGGGGCGGTGGGCGATCCGCCGCTGCTGTTCGTCGATCGGATCGAGGCCCGGGTCGGGCTGCTGCCGCTGCTGTTCCACCAGTTCCGCACCGAGCGGCTGCTGCTGATCCGCCCCACCCTGCATCTCGACCCCGCCACCGCCCCGGCCGCCGCCGCCGCGCTGGCCGGCGGCACCGGGCGGCTGGCGCTCGACCGGGTCGGCGACGAGGTGCCGGCGACCCGCTTCGCCCTGGGCGAGGTCGAACTGAAGGACGCCACCCTGCTGTGGCAGGCCGCCCCCGACCGCCCCGAGATCCGCGTCACCCTGGCCAAGGGCCGGATCCGCCCCGAAAGCATCGAGGGCGGGCCGATGACGCTGGAGGCCAAGGGCGCCTGGAGCGGCACCGAATTCGAGCTGGCCGGCGTGGTCGGCCCGGCGCCGATCCGCCCCGGCCAGCGCCCGTTCCCGGTGCGGCTGAAGGGCACCATCAGCGGCGCGGTGGTGGTGGCGCGCGGCGGCATCGCCGACCCGGTCACCGGCGAGGGGCTGGAGATCGACCTCGACGCCCGCGGCGACGAATTGCGCGACCTGCTGCTGCGCACCGGCCTCGCCGCCGCCCCGGCCGAGGGCGGCAGCACCGCCCCGATCGGCCCCTACAAACTGTCCACCCGGCTGACCGGCTCGGCCGGCGCCCCCTCGCTCGCCAACGTCGATCTGCTGATCGGCAAGCACGACACCCTGCTGGTCAAGGCGCGCGGCAAGGTCGCCGCCCCGCTCGACGCCGCCGGCATCGACCTCGCCGTCACCGCCGAGGCCGACGGGCTGACCGGCCCGGGCCGGCTGCTCGGGCTCGCCTTGCCCGCCTCCGGCCCGGTGCGGCTGTCAACCCGGCTCGGCGACGACGGCCCCGGCCGCTGGCGCCTCGCCGGGCTCAAGGCCCAGATCGGCGGCAGCGACCTCGGCGGCGACCTGACCCTTTCCCTCGGCACCGCCCGGCCCCGCCTCACCGGCAAGCTGACCGCCGCCACCCTGTCGCCGGCCGATTTCGGCCTCGATCCGGCCCGGCTGCTCGACACCTCGGCCGCGCCGCCCCGGCCGGCGGTGGCGGTGCCGGACCAGCGGCTGCTGCCCAACGACCCGCTGGCGCTCGATCCGCTCGGCGCGGTCGATCTCGACCTCGCCCTCGCCGCCGCCCGCCTGCCGCTCGGCGGCACCGCCTTGACCGAGGCCCAGGCCCAGCTTCGCCTCGCCGACGGCCACCTCGCCTTGTCCGGCCTGACCGCCCGCCTCGGCGGCGGCACCCTGACCGGCAGCCTCGCCCTCGACGCCTCGGAGCGGGTGCCGGGCTTCACCCTCCACCTCGCCGGCAGCGATCTCGATCTCGGCCGGATCGGCAACGGCTTCCCGTTCGACGGTGGCCGCGCCGATCTCGCCCTCGACCTGCGCGGGCGCGGCGCCACCCCCCGCCTGCTCGCCGCCAGCCTCGACGGCTCGGTCCAGGCCGGGCTGACCGGCACCGGCCTGCTCGCCGCCACCGCCGGCGGGGTGCCGGCCCGGCTGCTGACCGCGCTCGACGGCGGCAGCGGCGACGAGGACCCGATCGCCCTGCGCTGCCTCGCCGCCCGCATCACCGTCCGCAACGGCATCGCCCGCGCCGACCGCGCCCTCGCGGTCGAAACCCCGCGCGCGGCGATCCTCGGCGGCGGCAGCCTCGACCTGCGCAGCGAGGTGCTCGACCTCGTCTTCGCCGCGCGCGGCGGCGGCAGCCTCCACCTGCACGGCGCCCTCGCCACCCCCGACCTCGGCGCCGAGCCGAACCCGCCGGCCCACCCCGCCGGCCGCGCCGCGCCGCCGGCCCGGGTCACGATCGATCCCGCGCCCTGCCGCGCGGTGCTGGGGCGGCACTGAAACGGGGGATGATGTGGGCTCTGCCCACACCCGCCAAGGGCCGCAAGGCCCTTGGATCCCCTTGATGGTCGGGCGCGCGAAGGACAAGGGAAAGGGTTCCAAGGGCCTTCGGCCCTTGGCGGGGGCGGGCGGAGGCCGCGAATCGTCTTCCCCGCCTTAACTTTGAAAAATCCGGGCGGTATTGACCCCGCCGCACCACCCGGGTAGAGGAAGGCGCGGCCGGAGCGGCCGCCTCCCTTTTCCCGTCGTCGCAGAGGTTTATCCCGTGTCGCTCAACCTGCCCCGCCGGTTCTATCGCGCCGCCAGCGCCGGCATCACCCCCGACGGCTTCGCCATCCTGCTCGACGGCCGGCCGGTGCGCACCCCGGCCGGGCGTCCTCTGCTGCTGCCCGGCCGCGCCCTCGCCGAGGCGATCGCGGCGGAATGGGAGGCCCAGGGCGAGCTGATCCGCCCGCCGACCATGCCGCTGACCCAGCTCGCCAGCACCGCGCTCGACCGGGTCGGGCCGGAGCGGCCGGCGATCCTCGGCCAGTTGATCGCCTATGCCGGCACCGATCTGCTGTGCTACCGCGCCGATCATCCCGCCGACCTGCGCGCCCGCCAGGAGCGCGACTGGCAGCCGCTGCTCGATTGGGCGGCCGAGCGGCTGGCGGCGCCTTTGGTGGTCACCGCCGGGCTGCTGGCGGTCAGCCAGCCGGCGGCGGCGATCGAGGCGCTGGCCGCCCATCTCGACCGTCAGGACCTGTGGACCCTGACCGCGATCCAGGCGGTGACCGCCGCCACCGGCTCGCTGCTGCTGGCGCTGGCGCTGGCCGAGGGACGGATCGACGCCGCCGCCGCCTGGACCCTGTCGGCGCTCGACGAGACCTATCAGATCGAGCAATGGGGCGAGGACGCCGAGGCCACCGCCCGCCGCACCGCGCTCGAAGCCGACATCGCCGCCGCCGCCCGCCTGCTCGCCCTCGCCGCCCAGCCCGGCTGAGGCCGGGCGGACGCGACGATTGCGGCGGCGGTCTTCTTTTGCGATGATCCGGCCCCGGCCGGATGCGGCCACACCCTTTTCACCCTGTCCTGTCTGGAGAACGCCGTCATGGGAAGCTGGAGCATCGGGCATTGGCTGATCGTCCTGATCATCGTGCTGCTGCTGTTCGGCGCCAACAAGATCCCGAAGCTGATGGGCGACGTCGCCAAGGGGGTCAAGGCGTTCAAGCAGGGTCTGAAGGAAGGCGAGGAAGACGGTCCCGCCGCCCAGCCCCAGCCGTTGCAGGCCCAGGCGCCGCAGCCGCCGGTGACCCCGGCCGCCAGCGCCGCCGCCGCCCCGGCCGAGCCGCCGCACAAGCCCTGAGCCGCCCGGCGGGGAAGGAACCCGGATGTTCGACATCGGCTGGGACGAGATGGCGCTGATCGCCGCGGTCAGCCTGATCGTGATCGGACCCAAGGATCTGCCGACCGTGCTGCGTCAGGTCGGGCGGTGGACCCGCAAGGCCCGCGACGTCGCCGGCGAGTTCCATCGCGGCGTCGATGAGATGCTGCGCGAGTCCGACCTCGCCGACCTCAAGCAGCAGGTCAGCCGCGCCGCCGATCCCGCCTTGCTGCGCCAGCAGATCGACCGCGCGATCGATCCCGACGGCGAACTGACCCGGGCGATGAGCCTGACCCCCGAGCCGCCGCCCGCCGCCGCCCCGGCCGCGCTCGCGGTGGCGGTGGCGGCGCCCCCCCCGGTCGAAGCGGCGCCGGCCGAGGCCGCGCCCGAGCCGATCCCCCCCGATCAACCGGCGCCCCGCCCGCCGGCGCCCTGAACCGCGAAGCCAGACGCCCGTGTCCGATCTCCCCGACGACAAGACCATGCCGCTGCTCGATCATCTGGTCGAGCTGCGCCGCCGGCTGATCTGGTCGGCGCTGGCGTTCATCCTCGCCTTCGGGGTGTGCTATTACTTCGCCGGCACGATCTACCAGTTCCTGCTCGACCCCTACGCCACCGCCGCGCTGGCCAAGGGCGGCAGCCGCCGGCTGATCTACACCGCCCCGACCGAGGCGTTCTTCACCTTCATGAAGGTGGCCGGCTTCTCCGCCGCCGCCCTGTGCTTCCCGATCTGGGCCGGGCAATTGTGGGCCTTCATCGCCCCCGGCCTCTACAAGCACGAGAAGCGGGCCTTCCTGCCCTTCCTGTTCGCCACCCCGGTGCTGTTCGCGCTGGGGGCCGCGCTGGTCTATTTCATCGTGCTGCCGGCGCTCTACACCTACCTGCTCGGGTTCGAGGCACTGGCGGTGCCGCCGGGATCGCTGCCGATCCAGCTTGAGGCCAAGGTCAACGAATCGCTGTCGCTGATCATGACCCTGGTGTTCGCCTTCGGGCTGGCGTTCCAGATGCCGGTGCTGCTGACCCTGCTGGCCCGGGTCGGCATCGTCACCGCCGACGGACTGGCGGCCAAGCGCCGCTTCGCCATCGTCGGCAATTTCGTCTTTGCCGCCATCGTCACCCCGCCCGACATCGTCAGCCAGTGCTCGCTGGCGGTGCCGATGGTGCTGCTCTATGAGCTGTCGATCCTGTCGGCCCGCTTCGCCGAACGCAGCCGCGCCCGCGCCGACGCCGAGGACGAATCCCTCCCCGTCCCCCTCACCGCCGCCGCCCCGGTCGAGGAAACCGACTTCAACGCCTGAGGTGGATGCGCGGATCAAGTCCGCGCATGACGGAAAGGACGGGGGGAGACTCCCTCCCCGCCACTCCCGGATAAATCGAATAAAATGAAGGGGGTCCTGGGCATCGCCCCGGCCGGGCCCGCGGGCGGGAGCCCGCGTAACGTCATGGTATGCGCGCGAAGCGCGCGGGCGGGAGCCCGCGTAACGTGATGGTATGCGCGCCGAGCCGCTTGCCCTGTCGGCCCGTTTTCGTGATATACCTTAACCTCATAACGAAAATCCGCCGCCGCAAAAAATTGCCACGTTCCGCTGCGAGGACGTGAGGCTGTCCCGGACTCGACAGTCGATGTTGCCTTTCCGACACCAGCGGGGAAGCAATCGCGTGGTCATCGACGGCCGGGCGCTGGCATGGCTTTTGCTGAACGGCTTGAAGCCACGCCGTCGTTTTTTTATCCCCCTGTTCTGGTTCCGAGGAATCGTTCCGATGTTCGCCCCGACCAAAGCCCCCTGGATCAGCCCCGGCGTGGTGATTCACCAGCCCGACAGCCCGGTTGACGCGATGCTGGCGGCGTTTGCCGCCGGGATCGCCGGACGCGGCTTCACCGTCGCCGGCTGCGTCCAGGGCGAGGGCGGGCTGATCGATCTGGCCAGCGGCACCCCGCTGCCGGGCGAGCCCGCCACCGCCGCCGCCCGCACCCTGCGCAAGGCGATGCGCGAGGATGCCGACCTTGCGGTGATCTCCGGTTTTCCGTTGTTCCGCCACGCCGCCACCGACCTTGCCGCCGCCGTCGGCGAGGGGCTGACCCAGGGCATGCCGGTGCTGACCACCGTCGCCGATGGCGGGGTGCAGGCGTGGCACGATTTCGCCGGCACCGCCGGCAGCCTGATTCCGCCGGCGATGGACTCGCTGTGGCGCTGGTGGGGGCCGGAGCGGCTGTACCAGGATCTCGCCCTCGGCGTCGCCCACGATCAGGTGCGGCAATTGGTGATCGGGCCGCGCTGGCTGATGGTCGAGGGGCCGGCCGGGGCCGGGCTGGCCTATCTGCCGCGCAATGCCCGCGATCTGATCAGCCGCCTCGCCGATTTCCGCAAGATGAGCCTGCGCCAGCTGGCCGATTATTCCAGTTCATGGGATCCGCTGGAAATGGCGCTGGGGGTGGCGGCGATCAACGCCCATTACAACCGCTTCGACCTGGAAGGCGAGCCCGGCAATGGCGCCCAGGCCTTCGGGACCGAGGCCGGGCGGGTGGTGGTGGTCGGCGCGTTCCCCGGCCTCAACGAGGTGATCCGCAATCCCCAGGTGATCGAGACCGATCCCCGCCCCGGCGAATATCCCACCGTGGCGATGGACACCCTGCTGCCCGGCTGCGCGGCGGCGGTGGTCGCCTCCTCCTCGCTGGTCAACCGCACCCTGCCCCGCATCCTGCGTCTGGCCCACGGCGCCCGCGTCGCCCTGGTCGGACCGGTGACGCCGCTGACCCCGCGCCTGCACGCCTATGGGGTCGAGATCCTGGGCGGGCTGGTGGTGCGCGACGCCAAGGGGCTGGGGGCGGCGATCCGCGCCGGGGCGCTGCCGCGCGAGTTCATCCGCTTCGGCCAGTATGTCCATCTTCGCCGCGCCGACACCGCCGCCGCGCCGGCCCCGCGCCGCGCCGCCCTGGCCTGAGGGGGGCCGGCGGATGGCCACCAAGCCGACGCCCCGCGACCTCCCGGACGGGCTCGGCCCGCGCCAGGATTTCGCCGACCGGCGCACCCTGTCGCTGATCGAGCCGGTGCAGGCGCCCTGGGTGCGGCCCGGTCTGGTGATCCACGACCCGGCCGAATCGGTCGATGGGCTGCTGGCCGATTTCGCGCTGCGCCTCAAGGGGCGGGGCTTCACCGTCACCGGCTATGTCCAGCGCAACCACGCCGCCGACGCCGCCCCCGGCGAGGGCTGCGCCGAGCGGATCGAGCTGTTCGACCTCGCCAGCGGCACCCCGCTGGCGGTCGAACGCTGCGACGCCACCCGCCATCTGCGTCAGGCGATGCGCGAGGATGCCGACCTGCTGGTGATCAGCCGCTTTCCCGCCTTCCGCTCCGCCTCGCGCGATCTCGGCGCCAGCCTGGGCCAGGGGGTGGCGCAGGGGCTGCCGGTGCTGACCTCGATCGCCGGGCGCTGCCTGCACCGCCTGCCGGCGCAGATGCGCCGCCAGGGGGCGATGGTCGCCCCCGATCTCGACTCGCTGTGGCGCTGGTGGGGGCCGGAACGGCTGTATCAGGACCTCGCCCTCGGCGTCGCCGACGACGAAATCCGCGCCATCGCCTGCGGCGGCCGCTGGATCATGGTCGAGGGCCCGCATGGCAGCGGCCTCGCCGCCCTGCCCCGCCCGCCGCGTGACCTCGCCCCCCGCCTCGCCGGGCTGCAACGCGAGGGGCTGCGCCGCCTCGCCCTGCTGTGCCGCTCGTGGGACCCGGTCGAGATGGCATTGGGCGTCGCCGCCCTCAACGCCCATTACAACCGGCCCGATCCCGACCTGCGCCCCGGCAACGGGGTGCAGGCGCTGCCGCACGGCCCCGGCCGCGCGGTGGTGATCGGCGCCTTTCCCGGCCTGGGCGGGATCCTGCCCCAGGCGGCGGTGATCGAGACCGAGCCCCGTCCCGGCGAGTTCCCGCCGGTGGCGATGGATACCCTGTTGCCGGGCTGCGGCTGCGCGGTGGTCAACGCCTCGGCGCTGGTCAACCGCTCGCTGCCGCGCATCCTGCGGCTGGCCGAAACCGCGCCGCTGGCGCTGATCGGCCTGTCCACCCCGCTGACGCCGCGCCTGTTCGATTACGGCATCGCCGTGCTGGGCGGGCTGGTGGTGCATGACCCGCGCGGCCTCGCCGCCGCGATCCGCGCCGGCGCCGCGCCGCGCGAATTCACCCGCTTCGGCCAATACCGCCACCGCTGCCGCGCCGCCGCCTGATCCCGGGCTCCGCCCGGACCCGCCAAGGGCCGCAAGGCCCTTGGAACCCTTTGATGGTCGGGGCACGCAGGCCAGGGAATGGGATCCAAGGGCCTGCGGCCCTTGGCGGGTGTGGGCAGCGCCCACGAAAAAACGGGAGCGGCGCCGAGCCGCTCCCGTTCCTTTACCCCAAGATGACGGCCGATCAGCCGATCTTGTCGAGTTCGCGCACCACGGCCTCACCCATCACGGTGGTGGAGACCTTGGCCTTGCCCGGCTGCATGATGTCGCCGGTGCGCAGACCGCCCTTCAGCACGGTCTTGACCGCGGTTTCGATCAGGTCGGCCTCGGCCTCCATATCGAACGAGTAGCGCAGGCACATCGCGAAGGACAGGATGGTCGCCAGCGGGTTGGCGATGTCCTTGCCGGCGATGTCCGGGGCCGAGCCATGCACCGGCTCGTACAGGGCACGACGGCGGCCGTTTTCGTCGGCGGCGCCGAGCGAGGCCGACGGCAGCATGCCGAGCGAGCCGGTCAGCATCGCCGCGCAGTCGGACAGGATGTCGCCGAAGGTGTTCTCGGTGACCATCACGTCGAACTGCTTGGGATTGCGCACCAGCTGCATCGCCGCGTTGTCCACGTACATGTGGGACAGCTCGACGTCGGGGAATTCCTCGCGCTGGAGCTTGACCATCTCCTCGCGCCACAGCACGGTGCATTCGAGCACGTTGGCCTTGTCGACCGAGCAGACCCGCTTGTTGCGCTTGCGGGCCAGTTCGAAGGCGACCCGGCCGATGCGGCGGACTTCCTCGGTGGTGTAGACCAGGGTGTTGACGCCCCGGCGCGAGCCGTCGGGCAGGGTCTCGATCCCGCGCGGCTGGCCGAAATAGAGGCCGCCGGTCAGTTCGCGCAGGATCATGATGTCGAGGCCGGCGACGATCTCGGGCTTGAGGGTCGAGGCATCGACCAGGGCGTCGAACACGGTGGCCGGACGCAGGTTGGCGAACAGGCCCATTTCCTTGCGGATCTTGAGCAGGCCGCGTTCCGGCTTCTTGTCGAACGGCAGGTTGTCCCACTTCGGGCCGCCGACCGCGCCGAGCAGCACCGCATCGGCCGCCAGCGCGTCGGCCAGGGTTTCGTCGGCCAGCGGGGTGCCGTGGACGTCATAGGCCGAGCCACCGATCAGACCCTCGGACAGGTCGAACTCGATTTTCCGCCGCTTCCCCAGCCAGTCGATGATCCGGCGCACCTGCGCCATCACTTCGACGCCAATGCCGTCGCCGGGAAGAATCAAAAGTTTCTTGGCGGACATGGTACGCTCCCAAATTATAACGATCGGATGGTGCCTACCGCCTTGCGGCGGCGGCGTCAATCCTTGTTGGTTAACCCGAAGGTCAAATCACAGCCAAGGCTGGGACTGGGTGCGGGTCTGTTCGAACGAAGCGATGCGGTCGGCCCGCTGCATCGTCAAACCGATGTCGTCGAGACCGTTCAGCAGGCAATGCTTGCGGAAGGGATCGACCTCGAAGGCGATGCAGCCGCCGTCGGGACCGGTGATGGTCTGCTTGACCAGATCGACGGTGACGATGGCGTTGGCGCCGCGATTGGCGTCGTCCATCAGCTTGTCGACCTGCTCCTGCGGCAGCTTGATCGGCAGGATGCCGTTCTTGAAACAGTTGTTGTAGAAGATGTCGGCGAAGCTCGGCGCGATCACGCAGCGGATGCCGAAATCGAGGATCGCCCACGGGGCATGCTCGCGCGACGAGCCGCAGCCGAAATTGGCCCCGGCCACCAGGATGCTGGCCGAACGGTAGGCCGCCTTGTTGAGCACGAAGTCGGGGACTTCCTTGCCGTCCGGGGTGTAGCGCATCTCGTCGAACAGGTTCTTGCCGAGCCCGGTGCGCTTGATCGTCTTGAGGAACAGCTTGGGGATGATCATGTCGGTATCGACGTTGATCATCGGCAACGGCGCCGCGACGCCGGTGAGAACGGTGAACTTCTCCATCGCCTTACAGCCCTCTCACATCGGTCAGCCGGCCGGTCACCGCCGCCGCCGCCGCCATCGCCGGGCTGACGAGGTGGGTGCGGCCGCCCCGGCCCTGGCGGCCTTCGAAATTGCGGTTGGAGGTCGAGGCCGCGCGCTGGCCCGGCTCCAACTGGTCGCCGTTCATCGCCAGACACATCGAACAGCCCGGCTCGCGCCATTCGGCCCCGGCCGCGCGGAAGATCGCGTCGAGCCCCTCGGCCTCGGCCTGCTCCTTGACCAGACCCGAGCCCGGGACGATCAGGGCGCGCACGCCCGGAGCGACCTTGCGGCCCTTCAGCACCTCGGCGGCGGCGCGGAAATCCTCGATCCGGCCGTTGGTGCAGGAGCCGATGAACACCACGTCGACCGGAATGTCGGTCGCTTTCTGGCCGGCGGTCAAGCCCATGTAGGCGATCGAGCGCTCGACGGCGCGGCGCTTGGCCTCGTCGGCGATCTCGGCCGGATCGGGCACGCGGCCGCTGATCGGGATCACGTCCTCGGGGCTGGTGCCCCAGGTCACCTGCGGCTCCAGGCTGGCGGCGTCGATCTCGATCTCACGGTCGAACACCGCGCCCTCGTCGGTGCGGAGCGTCTTCCAATAGCTGACGGCGGCCTCGAACGCGGCGCCCTTGGGGGCGCGCGGCTTGCCGGCGACGTAGGTGAAGGTGGTCTCGTCCGGGGCGATCAGGCCCGCGCGGGCGCCCGCCTCGATCGTCATGTTGCAGACGGTCATCCGGCCTTCCATCGACAGGCCGGTGATCGCCTCGCCGGCATATTCGATCACATAGCCGGTGCCGCCAGCGGTGCCGATCTTGCCGATGATCGCCAGCACGATGTCCTTGGCGGTGACGCCGGCCGGGGCCTGACCCTTCACCGTGATCCGCATGTTCTTGGCCGGCTTCTGCACCAGGGTCTGGGTCGCCAGCACATGCTCGACCTCGGAGGTGCCGATGCCGAACGCCAGCGCGCCGAACGCGCCATGGGTCGAGGTGTGGGAATCGCCGCAGACGATGGTGCTGCCCGGCAGGGTGAAGCCCTGTTCCGGCCCGACGATGTGGACCACGCCCTGGCGGATGTCGTCCATCGGGTAATACTCGACCCCGAACCTGGCGGCGTTGGCGGCCAGGGTCTCGACCTGAATCCGGCTTTCCGGGTTCTCGATCCCGTGCGAGCGGTCGGTGGTGGGGACGTTGTGATCGGCCACCGCCAGGGTGCGCTCGGGGTGGCGGACGCGGCGGCCGGCCATCTCCAGCCCCTCGAACGCCTGGGGCGAGGTCACTTCATGGACGAGATGACGGTCGATGTAGAGCAGACAGGTGCCGTCATCCTGGACGTCCACCAGATGGGCGTCCCAAATCTTGTCGAACAGCGTGCGAGGCTTGGCCATGACGATTCCCTGAAGTGCGGCGCGGCCCGGTCGGGCCCGATCGCCTCAAAGGTCGGACACATCCGGCACCGGCCGGGGAGCGGCGGGGCTGCCGCCCCGCACCCCGCCCGGGGGCCAAGCCCCCGGCCCCCCTTATTTTCGAAAATAAAGGGGGTCCGGGGCATCGCCCCGGGCGGGTGCGGGCGGCAGCCCGCCCACCATCGCCAGACCGGCCGAGGGACGGCCGAAGTTACTCTTTCGCCTTCGCCTTGGCGGCGGCGGCGTCGGCGCGCTCGGCGGCGGCCACCTTGCCGGAATGGCCGGTGGTCTGCTCGGCGATGCGGGCCGCCTTGCCGCGCAGGTCGCGCAGGTAGTACAGCTTGGCCCGGCGGACGTCGCCGCGACGGACCACCTCGATCGAGGCGATGTTCGGCGAGTAGAGCGGGAAGATACGCTCGACGCCTTCACCGTAGGAGATCTTGCGGACGATGAACGACGAATTGATGCCGTCGTTCTTGCGGGCGATGCAGACGCCTTCGTAGGCCTGGACACGCTCGCGGTTGCCTTCGATCACCTTGACGTTCACCTTGACGGTGTCGCCGGGGGCGAAGCTGGGGACGCCGCGCGCGGCGGTCAGCTTCTCGATCTGCTCCTTTTCGAGCTGCTCAATGATGTTCACCATGGCTCAACCCTCGCTCAGGTCAGTGGCGGCCTGGTACCGGTCCCACAGATCGGGCCGGCGCCGCCGGGTTATCTCCTCCGCCTGGCGACGCCGCCAGGCGCGAATCTTCTCGTGGTGACCGGACAGCAACACCTCCGGCACCGCCCGCCCCTGCCACAGCTGGGGACGGGTATAATGGGGATATTCGAGCAATCCCCACTCGAAACTCTCTTCGTCCAGCGATTCGGCCGCGCCGACGATCCCCGGCAACAACCGCACCACCGCGTCGAGCATCACCAGCGCCGCCGGCTCGCCGCCGGACAGGATGAAGTCGCCGATGCTGACCTCGACCGCCTCGCGGGCCTCCAGCAGACGCTGATCGACCCCTTCGAACCGGCCGCACAGCACCCGGACCCCGGGCCCCGCCGCCAATTCCCGCACCAGCGGCTGATCGAGCCGCCGCCCGCGCGGGGTCAGATAGATCAGCGGCCCGACCCCGCCCGCGCCGTCAAGAGCGGCGTCGAGCACGTCGGGGCGCATCACCATCCCGGCCCCGCCGCCGAACGGCGAATCATCGACCGAACGGTGACGGTCGGTGGCATAGCCGCGGATATCGACCGCATCGAGCGACCAGATTCCCTCGGCCAGACCACGCCCGGCCAGCGACAGGCCGAGCGGCCCCGGAAACATCTCCGGGAAGATCGTCAGCACCGTGGCACGCCACGGCCCGTCAGGTCTCTGCTCCACCCGCGCCCTCGTTTTCCTGCCCGCCCTCGGCATAGACCGGCGGCACCACCACCAGTCGGCCGTTGGCGAGATCGACTTCCGGCACGCTGGCCCGGGTGAAGGGCAGCAGCAGGCTGCCGCCTTCGTCCAGGGTGATGTCCAGCACGTCGCCGGCGCCGTGATCGGCCACCGCGCCGACCCGTCCCAACCGGTCGCCTTCCCCGGTAACGGCCACGAGGCCGACCAGATCGGCATAGAGGAACTCGTCCTCGCCGGTCGCGGGCAGACGGGCCCGCTCGACATACAGCCGCGCCCCTTTCAGCGCCTCGGCCGCGTCACGGTCGGCGATGCCGTCGAGGGTGGCGATCACCGCCCCCTTGGCTTCACCCGTGACCCGGAGCCGCCAGCGCCGCGTTCCGCTCTCGTCCTCCACCGGGGAGTAGCGGCCGATGTCGGCCGCCACCTCGGTGAAGCTCTTGAGACGGACCGCGCCCCGCACGCCGTGCACGCCGACGACCAGCCCGACACAGACACGCGAGGCCATCGGGCGTGATTACTCCGCCGAAGCCGCGGCGGCGGCGCGCTCGGCCGCTTCCTTGGCGCGGAGCTGCGCCTTGGCCTTCGGCTGCGGCTGCTTGGTCTGCTCGGGACGGGCCGGCTTCACCACCAGACCGAGGTCGGCGAAGAAGCGAACCAGACGGTCGGTCGGCTGGGCGCCGACCGACAGCCAATGCTTGGCGCGTTCCTGGTCGAGCACCAGACGCAGGCCGCTGTCGCTCGGCAGCATCGGGTTGTAGGTGCCGATCTTCTCGATGAAGCGGCCGTCGCGCGGCGAGCGGGCGTCGGTGACCACGATCTTGTAGAACGGGCGCTTCTTGGCGCCACCGCGGGAAAGGCGAATCTTCAGAGCCATCCTTGGGTCTTCCTCTGTTCGAAATCAAACACCGTGGGCGGCGGACCGCCCTGGGCGACTGGACCGGGCGGGTTCTACCGCCCCATTCTGATGTTGGGCGGCAGCAGCCCGGCGATGCCATGGCGCGCCAGCCCTTTCTGCCCCAACTTGGCAACCTTCTTCATCACGTCGGACATCATCAGGTACTGCTTCAGCAGCTTGTTGACCTCCTGGACGTCCACCCCGGCGCCGGCGGCGATGCGCTTCTTGCGCGAGGCCTTGATCAGGTCGGGATTGCGGCGTTCCTGCATCGTCATCGACAGGATGATCGCCTCCTGGCGCGCCAGCAGCTTGGGATCGACGCTGGCATCCTTCATCGCGGCGGCCATCTTGCCGGCGCCCGGCAGCATGCCGAGCATACCCTTGAGGTCGCCCATCTTGCGGACCTGGGCGAACTGCTTGCGCATGTCGTCGAGGTCGAACTTGCCCTTCTCGATCCGCTTGGCGAGCCGCTCGGCCTCTTCCTTCTCGACCGTCTCCATCGCCTTTTCGACCAGGGAGACGATGTCGCCCATGCCGAGGATGCGGCCGGCGACGCGGTCGGGGTGGAACACTTCGAGCGCGTCGAGCTTTTCGCCCGCGCCGAGGAACTTGATCGGCCGGCCGGTGACCGCGCGCATCGACAAAGCGGCGCCGCCGCGGGCGTCGCCGTCGATCCGGGTCAGCACGATGCCGGTGACGCCGACCTTCTCGTTGAATTCGCGGGCCAGGGTCACCGCGTCCTGACCGGTCATCGCGTCGGTGACCAGCAGGGTCTCGGCCGGGCGGGCGACGTCGCGCACCTCGGCGACCTCGGCCATCAGCGCCTCGTCGATATGCAGACGGCCGGCGGTGTCGAGGATCAGGACGTCGAAGCCTTCCTTGCGGGCCATGTCGAGGGCGCGGTGGGTGATCGCCACCGGCTGCTCGCCCATCACGATCGGCAGCGAGCCGACCTCGGCCTGCTCGGCCAGGATCTCCAACTGCCGCTGCGCCGCCGGGCGGTAGACGTCGAGCGAGGCCAGCAGCACCTTCTTGCCGGCCTTCTTGAGGCGCAGCGCCAGCTTGGCCGAAGTGGTGGTCTTGCCCGAGCCCTGAAGGCCGACCATCAGCACCACCGCCGGCGGGGTGACGCTGAGGTTGAGTTCGACCCCCTTGCTGCCGAGGGTGTCCATCAGCTCGTCATGGACGACCTTGACCACCATCTGGCCGGGGGAGACCGACTTGATCACCTCGGTGCCGACGGCGCGGGCCTTGACCCGGCCCATCAGTTCCTTGACCACCGGCAGGGCGACGTCGGCTTCGAGCAGGGCGACGCGAACCTCGCGCAGCGCCTCGGTGACGTCGGCTTCGGTCAGTGCCCCCCGCCCGGTCAGGCGTTCGAACACGTCACCCAGTTTCGCGCTCAGGCTCTCGAACATGCGCTTTCCCCACCCTGGTGGCCGTTCGCCCGCAACGAAAGTCACGCCGGTGCGCGAAACTCGCGGGCCGGCGGACCCCCTCGGGGGCATAAATCCGTCTTCAGCGAACCGAAGAGAGGCGGTTTCTACTCCGTTCCCCACCCCCGGTCAATAAAAATGCACAGATTTCCGTGCGCGACCGCAACCGCTGCCCCCCACCCTGCCCCCTCCCCGCTGCCCCGTCCTCCGCGCCCACAAACAGCGAAAAATTTTCGGTTTATTTTAGCCTTCAAGAATCGAATCTCTTTCTGAGTTTAATAAGATTGACTCGTGGCAATCAAAAAAAGAAATTGACGCCCCCCCCCCCTTCCCCGCTTCGCGCGCCACGGCGGCTGTCGTCGATGTTGGCGACCGCAACGACAGAGCCTTGCCATGCCCAATGATCTCACCACTCTGTGCATCGTCACCGGCCCGGCTCCGGCGCTGCTCGCCTTCCGCAACCGCTGCCTCCGCGTCCCGGACGGCGGAGGGCCGGGGTCGATCGTTCTCGATTTCCAGGCGATCCTGCCGATGCCGGAAGCCCTGATCGACACCACCCGCAGCGGCGAGACGGCGATCGCCATCGAGGCCCTGACCGGACAGACGCCCGACACCATCGGCGCCGGCTCCGCCCTCGCAACCGACTGGGCGCGGGAGCGGGACCTTACGACGCTCGAACAGCTCCGGGCCCATCTGGAGGAGAACCGACCGGAACTCCTGGCCGCCGCCCGGCGCTGCCTCGCGGCCTTCGCCGCGACGGGCCATTACAGCTGGTATGACTGGTGCCTCGAACACTGGGGCACCAAGTGGAACTGCTATGCGTTCAAGGAGGTGTCCGCCACCCCCGATCGCTATGAATTCAGGTTCGACACCGCGTGGGGCTTCCCCACGCCGATTTTCCGCCGGCTTGCCGCCGACTTCCCCGAACTGACCTTCGAATGCGCCTGCTTTGATGCCCTGGCCAATTTCGGCGCGCTCGGCCGGTTCGGCAACGGCGTGTGTACGTTCGCGGAGACGGAGCCGACCGAGGCACTCTATGAACGGGTCTATGGGGCGCCGCCACACCCCCACCACGGCGCACCGCAGGATCAGGCCCACCCACAGAGACGGGGCCGGCTGGCGCGGCTCTCGCGCCGGGTGATCAGCTGGCTGGGACGGGGACGGAAGCCGGGCTGAGCGTTGCCCCGCCGCCGTTCACAACCCCAGCAGCTTGCGGATCACGCCGAGGTTCCAGCCCTTGGCGGTGTCGAGCAGCAGGTCGGAAGAGGCCACCCCGTCGCCCTCGACCTGAAGCAGGGCACGGCCGCCCAGCACCAGCGTCACGTCGCCGGAATGGGTGCCGCCATCCCAGCGCACCAGCGCCTCCTCGCCCGCCACCTTGACCCGGCGGACATTGGCCGCCAGCGGCGCCCCGGGCTGGAACTGGGCGGCGGCGGCGGCCACCGCCGGGCTGTCCAGAATCAACAGCACGTTGACGCTGGCATCCTCGCGGGTGAAGGCCCGCCCGACCGACAGCCCGCCGCCCGAGCTGAACAGGCTCTGGGTTTCGGCCGCCTCGGCCTGCCAGCCCGACGGCGGCGGCGGCAGGGCGGCGGCCAACTGGGCGCCGATCCGGGTTTGCAGGTCGGACACCGCCGCCTCGAGATCATGGGCGGCGCGGGCCAGATCGCCGCGCGCATGGGCGGCGCGGGCGGAGTCCAGCCAGCCCGGCACCGGGTCGGGCCGCGCCGCCGCCGGCCCGTCGGCCGCCAGCCCCGGACCCGCCGTCACCACCGCCAGCGCCAGCATCAGCCCCGCTCCGGTCGTCAGCAGACGCATCTTGTTCGCCTCCCTCTTGCCGATCGCACCGGTTCCCGACTCTAGTCCCGAAGCGGCCGGGGCCGACCCGCGCTTTGCCCCGCCCTTCCATGCCGGCATCGCAAGGCCGGCCCGTTGCCTCATCGCGCCAGCTCCCGCCGCACCCGGTCCTTCTCCAGCACCAGCCATTGCAGCGCCAGCACCGCCATCGCGTTGTTGATCCGCCCGTCGCGGACCATCGCCAGCGCCTCGGCGGTGGAAACGACATGGGTGCGGATGTCCTCGCCCTCGCTCTCCAGCCCGTGCACGCCATGGATGGCGCGGCTGTCGATCCGGGCGCAATACAGCCGGCAGCTTTCCGACGAGCCGCCGGCGGTGAGCAGGAAATCGCCGACATGGACCATCGCCTCGGGATCGGCTCCCGCCTCTTCGCGCGTCTCGCGCCGGGCGACGTCGTCGGGATGCTCGCCCGCCTCGATGATCCCGGCGACGCATTCGATCAGCCAGGGATGCCAGCCGGCGGCATAGGCCCCGGGGCGGAACTGCTCGATCAGCGCCACCTCGTCGCGCTCGGGATCATACAGCAGCACCACCACCGCGTGGCCGCGCTCGAACACCTCGCGCACCAGCTCGCGCGACCAGCCCCCGGCGAAGGTGCGGTGGCGCAGGCGGTAGCGATCGACCCGGAAATAGCCCTGGAACACCGTCTCGCGGCTGATGACATCGACATCCTTGCTGGCGTCCACACCGTCTCTCCGTTGGTCGTGATGGGGGGGGGAAAGGCCGGGAAACGGCCAGGGGGGAAAGGCGAGAGTAAGCCGCCCCTCGCCGCTTGAAAAGGTGGGAAACGCCGCCCGGCTCCCCCTCCCCCCGGCGCGGGGCTTGACGGCGCGGCCCGGCTTGTCTACTCACTGGGCGAAAATCCCCGCTTTGTCCTTGTCTTCCCCCGGAGAGCCCGATGGCCGCCTATCAGTACGTCTACGTAATGAAGAATCTGACCAAGGCCTATCCGGGTGGCAAGGAAACCCTGAAGGGCCTGTGGCTGAGCTTCCTGCCCGGCGCCAAGATCGGCGTGCTCGGTGCCAACGGCGCCGGTAAATCGACCCTGCTCAAGATCATGGCCGGGATCGACAAGGAATATGGCGGCGAGGCCTGGGCCGCCGAGGGGGTCAAGGTCGGCTACCTGCCGCAGGAGCCCCAGCTCAATCCCGACAAGGACGTGATGGGCAACGTGATGGAGGCGGTGGCCGAGACCAAGGCCCTGCTCGACCGCTTCGAGGAAGTCTCCGCCCGTTTCGCCGAGGAACTGTCCGACGACGAGATGAACGACCTGATCGCCGAGCAGGCCGACCTTCAGGAAAAGATCGACCATCTCAACGCCTGGGACCTCCAGCGCACCATCGAGATCGCGATGGACGCCCTGCGCTGCCCGCCCGGCGACGCCGACGTCACCAAGCTGTCGGGCGGCGAGCGCCGCCGCGTCGCCCTGTGCCGGCTGCTGCTGTCCCATCCCGACATGCTGCTGCTCGACGAACCGACCAACCACCTCGACGCCGAATCCGTCGCCTGGCTCGAACGCTACCTGGAGGATTACAGCGGCACCGTGGTGATCGTCACCCACGACCGTTACTTCCTCGACAACGTCACCGGCTGGATCCTCGAACTCGAACGCGGCCAGGGCATCCCCTACGAGGGCAACTACACCGGCTGGCTGGAGCAGAAGGAAAAGCGCCTCGCCCAGGAAGAGCGCGAGGAAAGCGCCCGCCAGCGCACCATCAAGGAAGAGCTGGAATGGGTCCGCGCCAGCCCGAAGGCGCGCCAGACCAAGAGCAAGGCCCGCATCAACGCCTTCGAGGATCTGGTCGCCAAGTCGCAGGAAAAGGCCACCGGCCCGGCCCAGATCACCATCCCGCCGGGGCCGCGCCTGGGCGGCAAGGTGATCGAGGCCGAAGGCGTGTCGAAGGGCTTCGGCGACCGCCTGCTGTTCGAAAACCTGTCGTTCCGCCTGCCGCCGGGCGGCATCGTCGGCGTGATCGGCCCCAACGGCGCCGGCAAGACCACCCTGTTCCGCCTGATCACCGGCCAGGAGAAGCCCGATACCGGCAGCTTCACCGTCGGCGAGACCGTGGTGCTCGGCTATGTCGATCAGAGCCGCGATTCGCTCGATCCCAACAAGACGGTGTTCGAGGAAATCTCCGACGGCCAGGACGAAATCGACCTCGGTCGCCGCAAGATCAACTCGCGCGCCTATTCCGGCCTGTTCAACTTCCGCGGCCCCGACCAGCAGAAGAAGGTCGGCGTGCTGTCGGGCGGTGAGCGCAACCGCGTCCACCTCGCCAAGATGCTGTCGCGCCCGGCCAACGTCATCCTGCTCGACGAACCGACCAACGATCTCGACGTCGAAACCCTCCAGGCGCTGGAAGAGGCGCTCGGCGAGTTCCCCGGCTGCGCCGTGGTGATCTCGCACGATCGCTGGTTCCTCGACCGCATCGCCACCCACATCCTCGCCTTCGAGGGCGATTCGAAGGTGGTGTGGTTCGAAGGCAACTACCAGGATTACGAGGCCGACCGGCACCGCCGCCTCGGCACCGAGGCTGATCAGCCCCACCGCATCAAGTACAAGCCGCTGACCCGGTAGAGATAAAAGTGGGCGCTGCCCACACCCGCCAAGGGCCGCAAGGCCCTTGGATCCCATCGATGGTCGGGCACCCCCGGCGATCAAGGGAACGGGATCCAAGGGCCTCCGGCCCTTGGCGGGCGTGGGCGGAGCCCACATGAACCGCGTCTTCGTCGCCCTGGTGGCGGTATCGTTCCTGTTCGCCGCCGCCGGTGGCGAAGCGGCGATGCAAAAGCTCTCCACCGGGCTGGTCGAGGGCGCGGCGGCGGCGGTGCCGCTGGCCTTCGGCCTGATCGGCATCATGGCCCTGTTCCTCGGGGTGATGAAGGTGGCCGAGGCCGCCGGTCTGCTCGACGCTCTGGCCCGGCTGCTGCGGCCGGTGCTGACCCGGCTGTTTCCCGAACTGCCGGCCGATCATCCCGCCTTCGGGGCAATGGCCCTCAACCTTGCCGCCAATCTGCTCGGGCTCGGCAATGCCGCGACGCCGTTCGGGCTGCGGGCGATGCAGCAGCTTGAACGCGCCAATCCCCATCCCGGCACCGCCAGCAACGCCCAGGTGCTGTTCCTCGCCCTCAACACCGCCGGCATCACCCTGCTGCCAGCCAAGGTGATCGCCCTGCGCGCCAGCGCCGGCGCCGCCGATCCAGCGGCGGTGGTCGGCCCCACCCTCGCCGCCTCGCTGACCGCGCTGGTGGTGGCGGTGATCGCCGCCAAGCTCCTGCAACGGCTGGTGCCCCCGCCGATCGCCCTGCCCGCCCCGCCCCCGTCCGACGCGCCACTCGCGCCGCTGCTGCTGACCCTGGCCGGGCTGGCTGGGCTGGCGGCGGCGCTGCTGGCCTGGGGCAGTACGGTCGGGCCGTGGCTGCTGCCCAGTCTGGTGGCGGGGATCCTGCTCTATGGCGCGGCGCGGCGGGTGCCGGTCTATGAAAGCTTCGTCGCCGGGGCGCGCGGCGGCTTCGCGGTGGCGATCCGCATCCTGCCCTATCTGGTGGCGATCCTCGCCGCCATCGCCATGCTGCGCGCCTCCGGGGCGCTCGAAGCCCTGTTGACCCCGCTCGGCCACCTGACCGCCCCGCTCGGCCTGCCGGCCGAGGCGCTGATGATGGCGGTATTGCGCACCCTGTCGGGCTCGGGCTCCTATGGGCTGTTGGCCGACGCGATGAAGACTCCCGGGATCGGGCCGGATTCGCCGCTCGGGCTGCTGCTCGGCACCCTTTACGGTTCGACCGAGACCACCTTCTACGTGCTGGCGGTCTATTTCGGCGCGGTCGGGCTCAAGCGCATCCGCCACGCCCTCGCCGTCGGGCTGATCGCCGATACCGCCGCCCTGGTCGCGGCAGTGCTGGCCTGCCGGTAAAAAAGCGCGGGCTCTGCCCGCACCCGCCAAGGGCCGCAAGGCCCTTGGATCCCATCACGAAAAGGAGATCGGGATGAGTCTGGCCTTTCTGCTCACCTCGCTGATCGTGGTCGCCTCGCCGGGGACCGGGGTGGTGATCACCCTGGCCGCCGGGCTGTCGCGCGGCCCCCGCGCCGCGCTGGTGGCGGCGCTGGGCTGTACCCTCGGGATCGTGCCGCACATGCTGGCGGCGATCACCGGGCTGGCGGTGCTGTTCCATGCCAACACCCTTGCCTTCGAGACGATCCGCTGGGCCGGCATCGCCTATCTGCTGTGCATGGCCTGGATGACCCTGCGCGAGCACGGCACGCTGAAGGTCGAGCCGGCGGGGGCGCCGCGTTCGGATGCCCAGGTGATCGTCCAGGCGGTGCTGGCCAACCTGCTCAATCCCAAACTGTCGATCTTCTTCTTCGCCTTCCTGCCCCAGTTCGTCGCCGCCGACGAGCCGCAACCGACCCTGCTGATGCTGGAACTGTCGGCGGTGTTCATGGCGATGACGCTGCTGGTGTTCGCGCTGTACGGGCTCTGCGCCGCCGCGATGCGCGACCGGGTGCTGTCGCGGCCCCGGGTGCTGACCTGGCTGCGGCGCAGCTTTGCCGCCGCCTTCGTCGGCCTGGGGGTCAAGCTGGCCCTGACCGAACGCTGACTTCCCCCAAAGGGTTCCAAGGGCCTTGCGGCCCTTGGCGGGTGCGGGCAGAGCCCGCATCCTTGTTTCCCCTTCAGTTCACCCCTGCCAGGAGAACATCTCGGCCGGGGCCTCACTGCAATGGCAGGTTTTGGTGCCGCAGCATCCGCCCTGCTGACGCTTGACCTTGCCCCGGGCGATCCACTGATCGAGCACCAGCGCGACCGCATCGGGATCGGCATCGCAGGCGATGGCGAGGTCGGTCCGGCTGGCCGGGCCATTTTCGATCAGGTAGGCACGCACACTCGACAGGCTCAGCATGTGGGTCACTCCGCGGCGGCCGGATCGAGGCGGCGCACCTGCCGCCGTCCGGCGATGGTCATCAGCACCACCGCGCCGGTGATCAGCAGGAAGCATCCCACCAGCCACGCCCCAGCGGTGGCCGGGTGGCGGCTGAAGGTGGCGGCCTGATAGAACACCACCGCCGACAGATAGCCGAGCGAGGTGGTCCAGGCGGCGGCGAAGGCGGTCCACCCCCCGCCGGCTTCCTGGCGGATCGCGCCGGCGGCGGCGACGCAGGGGGTATAGAGCAGGATCAGCATCATGTAGGCGAAGGCACCGATCGCGCCGTCGAAGCGGGCCACCATCGCCCCGAACACGCCGCCGGCCACCTTCAGTTCCGCCGCCACCTCTTCGGTCTCGTGGTGGGCCGCCGCGCCGAAGCCGAGCGGGTCACCCGCGTCCTTGGCCAGGGCGCCGAGCTTTTCCGGGATGGTCGCCGCCGCCGCCGCGAGCTTTTCGCTCAGGGTCGGGGCCGGCGGCGCTTCGCCGGACGGGGCCGGGGCGGCGGCATCGTCGATCTGCGAATAGAGCGCGTTGAGGGTGCCGACCACCGCTTCCTTGGCGAAGATGCCGGTGAACAGCCCGACCGCCGCCGGCCAATTCTCCTCGGTGAGGCCGATCGGGGCGAACACCGGGGTGATGGTCCGGCTGATCACCGACAGCAGCGATTCCTTGGTGTTCTCCTTGCCGAAGCTGCCGTCGGTGCCGAGCGTGTTGAGCAGCGACAGCACCATCACCATCGGCACGATCACCTTGCCGGCGCGGAACAGGAAGTCACGCAGCCGCTGCCACGCCTGGAGCCCGACGCCGCGCAGGGTCGGCAGGTGGTAGGGCGGCAGCTCCATCACGAAGCGGGTCGGCTCGCCCGGCAGCAGGGTCGATTTCAGCAGCAGACCGGTCACCACCGCGAAGGCCAGCCCGAGCAGATACAGCCCGAACACCACGTTCTGGCCGTTGTCGGGGAAGAACGCCACCGCGAACAGCACGAACACCGGCAGCCGCGCGCCGCAGGACATGAACGGCGCCATCAGGATGGTCAGGATGCGGTCGCGCCGGTTTTCCAGGGTGCGGGTGGCCATGATCGCCGGCACGTTGCAGCCGAAACCGACGATCAGCGGCACGAACGACTTGCCGGGCAGGCCGATCGCCCGCATCGCCCGGTCCATCACGAAGGCGGCGCGGGCCATGTAGCCCGAATCCTCCAGCGCCGACAGGAACAGGAACAGGCAACCGATGATCGGCAGGAAGGTCGAGACGGTCTGGATGCCGCTGCCCAGGCCCTTGGCGACGGCGACGACCAGATCGGGCGTGCCCAGCCCGGCCAGCGCCTCGCCCAGCCCGTCCACCAGCAGCGCGCCGAAGGCCTGATCGAAGAAATCGACGAAGGCGCCGCCGATCTTGATGGTGAACAGGAACATCAGATACATCGCGAACAGGAACACCGGCACGCCCAGCACCCGGTTCAGCACCACCTGATCGATCCGGGCCGACAGGGTGGACGAGACCCGGCGGGTGCGGCGCAGGCCGGCGGCGATGAACCGCCCGGCCAGGGCGTAGCGGGCATCGGCGATGACGATGTCGGCCTCGTCGCCCAGCGCCTCCTCGATCGCGTTGCGGCCGGCGATCAGTTCGCCGTCGAGCCGGCCGGCGGCGAGCGATTCGGCCAGTCCGTCGCCTTCCAGCAGCTTCAGCGCGGCCCATTCGGGATCGACCCCGCGCGCGGTGGCCGCCCCGGCCAGACCGGGCAGCAGCGCCCCCACCGCGTCGAGCACCGCCGGCGGGTAGTCGGGGCGCACCGCCGAGGCGACCGGCCGCGCCGCCACCGCGGCGATGGCGCCGCGCAGGTCGTCGATGCCCTTGCCCCGGCTGGCGACGATGCCGACCACCGGGCAGCCCAGCTCCCGCGCCAGCGCGTCGAGATCGACGGCAAGGCCGCGCCGGCGGGCGATGTCGATCATGTTGACCGCCACCACCATCGGCACCCCGGTCTCCAGCAGCTGGATGGTGAGGTAGAGATTGCGTTCCAGCGCGGCGGCATCGACGATGTTGACCACCAGCCGGGCCTGGCCCGACAGCAGGTAGTCGCGCGCCACCCGCTCGTCCTCGCCGCCGCCCCCGCCGCCGCCCAGCAGATAGATGCCGGGCAGATCGACCACGGTGACCTCGTCGCCATCGAAGCGATAGCGGCCTTCCTTGCGCTCGACGGTGACGCCGGGCCAGTTGCCGACCTTCTGGCGCGCCCCGGTCAGGGCGTTGAACAGGGTGGTCTTGCCGCAATTGGGATTGCCGGCCAGGGCAATGGTGATGGGCATGGTCAGATCCGCTCCAGCCGAAGAATCGCCGCCTCGCCACGGCGCAGGGTCAGGGTGAAGTCACGCAGGGCGATTTCGACCGGGTCGCCGAGCGGGGCCACCCGGGTCACCCGCAGCGACACGCCGGGAGTCACCCCCATCGCCAGCAGACGCTGGCGATAGGCGCGGTCCCCTGCCCGAAAGCCGGCGACCCGGGCGGACTCCCCCGGTTTGAGATCGGTAAGACTGAGGTCCATCGTCAACTCCCGGGATCCTTATTCGCAGATTTTGCGAATGAATTGCATTTGGACCTCAGGCTAGTCCCTGAACCGCGTGGGGTCAAGCGCGGGATGTGCCTGCGACGCACTCGCATGGCTGCCCGCCGCCAGCGGCGGGGCCGATCGGCAAACCGGCGTTGGCAGCGCGGCGGAACGCGCCGTAAGATGCCGGCCTGCCCTCTTCCTGCCGGGATCCCTTTTCCTTGACCAGTTCCGATCCGGCCCTCGGGGCCGACCTTCTCGCCCTGCTGGAGCGCCTGATCGCGCTCGACACCTCCTATCCGCACGGCAACCTGCCGCTGCTGGAGCTGGCGGCGGAACGGCTTGCCGCCTGCGGCGCCAGCC
Organism: Phaeospirillum tilakii; assembly: GCF_042683125.1. NCBI lineage: Bacteria > Pseudomonadati > Pseudomonadota > Alphaproteobacteria > Rhodospirillales > Rhodospirillaceae > Phaeospirillum > Phaeospirillum tilakii. The sequence goes on along the minus strand of NZ_JBHUIY010000004.1, from coordinate 97,977 downwards.
TGCGCTGGAGCTGGAACGACGACCGCACCAAGGCCAACCTGTTCGCCACCATCGGCCCGGCCGACCGCCCGGGTTTGATGCTGGCGGGCCATACCGACGTGGTGCCGGCCGGCGCCCAGGGCTGGAGCAGCGAGCCGTTCCGCCTCGCCCGCCGCGAGGGGCGGCTGTTTGGCCGGGGCACCGCCGACATGAAGGGCTTCATCGCGGCGATGCTGGCGCTGGCCCCGGCCTGCGCCGCCGCGCCGCTGGCCCTGCCGATCCATTTCGCCCTGACCTATGACGAGGAAATCGGCTGCATCGGGGTGCGGCGGCTGATCGAGGATCTGCGCGATTTCGCGCCCCGCCCCCGCCTGTGCGTGATCGGCGAGCCGACGATGATGCGGGTGGTGACCGGCCACAAGGGACGCAAGGCGGTGCGGGCCCGGGTGCTGGGCCATCCCTGCCATTCCTCGCTCAACGACCAGGGGGTCAACGCGGTCGAGATCGCCGCCGAACTGGTGGCGCGGCTGCGGGCGATGCAGCAACGCTTCCGCGAGGAAGGACCGTTCGCCCCGGGCTACCAGCCGCCCTACACCACCGTCCATACCGGCCTGATCGCCGGCGGCCGCGCCCTCAACATCGTGCCCGATCTGTGCAGCTTCGAATTCGAGATCCGCAACCTGCCCCGCCACGACCCCGACAGCGTGATGGCCGAGGTGCGCGGCTGGGCCCAGGATCTGGTGCCGGAAATGCTGGCGGTGTCGGACGAGGCCGGCATCCTGCTCGACGAACACACCACCGCCGGCCTCGACATGGACGACGACGACCCGGCGGTGCGCCTCGCCCTGCGCCTCGCCGAGGGCGGTCCCACCGCCCGGGTGTCCTACGGCACCGAGGCCGGATTGCTCCAGCAGGCCGGCTTCCCCACCGTGGTGTGCGGCCCCGGCGACATCGCCCAGGCCCATAAGGCCGACGAATTCATCGCGATCGACCAGTTGGCCCGCTGCGAGGCCTTCCTCACCCGCCTGCTCGCCTTCGCCCGGAATCCGGGCTGACACCGGCGGGGGGAGTTACGCGGGCTCCCGCCCGCGGGCCCGGCCGGGGCGATGCCCCGGACCCCCTTTGATTTCATCTCTGTAAATCGAACCTGTATCTGGATCAGGGCTCGCATTGAAGAATGACGGCTTGGTGTTTCTGGCCATACTTCCCGAACAGCGCGACCTCGACCCTGTCGCCCTCGACCGGCTGCATCTTGAGGTAGCCCATTGTCAGAATGGAGCATTTCCCCGCCCCGGCTCCCTTGAACGAAAAGGTCGAGATCGTGCCATCCCGCCCCGAAAACTGAAGGGGAAAACCACAGAGCCAGGGTTCCTCGAAGCGAATCTCTCCGCTGGTGGCTCCGAGATCGACCGGGGAACGAGACAAGGTCAGGATCACCGGAACCAACCGTTCACCTATTGGCGATGGGAAAGTGCCTAAGCAGCGTTGTTCCGCCGCCAGAGCCCCACCCTGGAAAAAAACCAGCATGACGCCCACTACGCCGAGCAGAAACAAGGGATTGGTCATTGATTCCTCCTGATCCTGGAGGTCAGAACCTCATGGCAACACGACGTTTCATTCGCTAAAAATTACAACTAAAAATAAAATAAATAAAGATATTTTGATTTAAAATATGACGCTGCCATAAATATAATCAAAGAAACGAACAAAAATCCTCCAAAAATATAGACTTTCTTTTTAGATGATCTTTTTTCAATAAAAAGCCCCCTCACCCGATCCCATTCTTCATTTGAAAGCGTCAGAACGATCGGCTTCCGCTGATTCATCCTCCCCCCCCTTGCCGTGGGTAACGCGCAACAAGCACACCGTCGATCCGCGCCTCGATCGGTCGGGCGGGATCACCGTCGAGCAAGATGGTCAAAGCATGCCGTTCACGGCCGGACCGCCCGTCACTCATCACCTGCAACGCCACCCCGTCCGCCCCGGCCTTCAGCCGGGTCTGGAACTCCACCTCCAGCGAGGCGATACGGACCTGGGGCCAGCAATCCCGACAGGTGGCAGTGGCACGATCGAGTTCGGCGCCGAGACGGCAGGCAAACATTTCCAGACCACTGCCCATTACCCTGCCTCCTCCGGATCAAGCCAGTAGGGTTTGCGGACGAACCCAACATGGTAGACCATCGCCTGCAGCACCACCTGATGCTCGCCAACATTGAGCAGAGTGAAATTCTTTTCGATGCCGATAATGCGTCCGCGCGGGGGTTCAGACAGACAACGGTTAAGCAGCAAAGCCTCGCGCGCCGTCTCTTCTTCCGAGACCAGCTTTTCCGGGTTGGTGTTGCCAACCACGATCCGCTTCACATAGCCAACATTCGTCAAATCAAACATGGGAGGCGCCTTCCCGGAAAAGCTGTACCCCTAGCTGCCATTCTGACGTTCACTCACGGCGTACCCGTCCCCACGGCCGGCGTCGCGGCCGACGCATTAACCGAAGTGATCTTTTTGGGCGCAACCGACTGAGCGATCAGGTCAAGCACGCGCGCCAGCCCTTCGGGCATCCCGTCATCAACAGCATGAACCTCGACGTGATATTTGGCGGTCTGGTCGGTCGAGCGGGTGTTTTCCTTGTGCGAAGAGACCGAGCCGGTAATTTTGACCGAGACACTGAACGGCCCCCAGCCGACCTTGGCCTGAGCATCGAGCGCAGCTTGGCTGGTGGAACCCTCGCTGCTCGCCTGGGCATTCTTCACCTCCATGTCGAAGGTGATGTCCACCTTGTTGATCGCCAAGCTGGGAATCTTGACCAGCGCGAGCAGGGGCACTTCCAGATTGACGGTTTCCTGTGGAATGTCGCTGGCTTTAATGTCGGGGGGCGTGCTCCGAGACGCCCGGTCGAAGCGGAACGCGACCGTGCGCACCTGAAGCGGGTCGTTGTCGTTCTTCGGCGGGAGGAACCCTACCACATTGATGAAATTGGCGGTGGCGGTGGCCAGTCGAACCTGCGCTTCGCAGGCCGCGCTCAGCGGCGCGCCGATCAGGTCCCCCATCGGCAGGCCACGGAACTGGTCACCCATGTTGAATTCGGGCATGGGAAGATCTCCTTGGTGTGGGTTAGATCAGCTTGTCGAGTTGCTGGATCAGTCGGGCCATCCCGTCGGACGGGGGCTGGCTCTCGACCCGGAGGGTGACACGGGCCGTTCCCCCCGTGGCACCATTGCGGCGAGCACTGAGATCGACCCCCAAAGGCTGGTGGGGTTCGCTCGGCCAACCCGGCGTGCCGTTCCGCACCGGGTCGGCGGAGGCGGGTGATTTAGCCTCCGCCTTGCCGTCCGGGTTGCCGAGACCGACCTCGAAACTGATTTCCATATCCTTGATACTGAGCAGGCGGCTCCCAACCAGAGACAGCAGGGGCACCCGAACCAAGCGTTCATCACCCTGCTCGGCGTCGAGCGATAGCGACGGCAACCGCACATCGACACTGACGGGACGGTTGTCGGCATCAAAATAACGACTGACTGTCGAGATCTGGAAACGCTGAATCTTGTCCTGAGCTTCCGCCACCGCTCCGGCAATACTCTCGATCAATTGATGAAGCGACAGATTGGTCACGTCCACCTCCTCATCACTCGCCACCATTTGTGACAGATCGCGAGCAATAAGCTCGCATTACATTTGAGGAAAATTCTGAGTAATATAATTATATTCCACAGAGAGCGATATACGCAGCCGCACCATCAATATTATTGAATGAAAAAGCATTAAAGCGATTGTGACAACCACCTTATTTTAAAATAACCGATCAATTTCATTAATAATATGGATCTATGGTCATCTTTTTTATTGGATTATTTTTTAATGAGCACCCTCTCTTACAAGAGAGTCGTATCCGTAAAAACATCCATATTATAGCGGCGTCACCGCATTAACTTCAACCTTAAATTTATATCAGAGTCGGATCGGCGCCGTTAGGCTGCATAACCGATGCATACGGGCCGGGAAGCCACTATCCTCATTACCATGAGATCAGTTCTGGCGTTGCGGGGCTCACTGACCGCAGCAAGTCGCCCGGCCGCCTCGTGCCCGATACGACTGAAGCCACGCGGACCCGTCCGGGGCGATGCCCCGGACCACCTTTGATTTCATTGACAAAAAAATGAGGGGTTCGGGGAGCTTTGCTCCCCGAGCGGGGTGACGGGGCGGCAGCCCCGTCCGCGACGGTGCCGCTCCCTATCGCCCGAGATCGACCCCCCAGATGTCGCGGGCATATTCGATCACGGTGCGGTCGGACGAGAACTTGCCCATCCGCGCCACGTTGAGGATCGCCTTGCGGGTCCAGCCCTCGGCGTCGGCATAGGCGCGATCGACCCGGTCCTGCGCCGCCATGTAGGAGGCGAAATCGGCGGTCAGCAGGTAATGGTCGCCCCCCACCGTCAGGGTATCGATCAGGCTGCGGTAGCGGTCGGGCTGGTCGGGCGAGAAGAAGCCCGAGGCGATCATGTCGAGCGCCATCGCCAGATCCTTGTTGGCGCGGACCCGGGCGCAGGCGTCGTAGCCATCGACCCGGTAGCGGGCGACCTCCTGCGCGGTCAGGCCGAACAGGAACATGTTTTCCTCGCCGACCTCCTCGCAGATCTCGACATTGGCGCCGTCCCAGGTGCCGATGGTCAGCGCCCCGTTCATCGCCATCTTCATGTTGCCGGTGCCCGAGGCCTCGGTGCCGGCGGTGGAGATCTGCTCGGACAGGTCGGCGGCCGGCATCACCATCTCCGCCACCGAGACGTTGTAATTGGGCAGGAACACCAGCCGCAGCCGGCGGCCGACCAGCGGGTCGTTGTTGACCACCTCGGAAATGTCGTTGACCAGCTTGATGATCAGCTTGGCCAGCACGTAGCCCGGCGCCGCCTTGCCGCCGATGATCACCGTGCGCGGCTGGGATTCCAGCAGCGGATTGGCCCGGATCCGGGCGTAGCGCACCACCACATGCAGCAGATTCAGCAATTGCCGCTTGTATTCGTGGATCCGCTTGACCTGGACGTCGAACAGCGAATCCGGGTCGGTCTCGATGCCGAGGCGCTGGGCCATCATCTCGGCCATCGCCCGCTTGTTGGCGCGCTTGACCTCGACGAATTCGGCGCAGAAGGCGGGATCGTCGGCCAGCGGCTCCAGCCGGCGCAGCTGGTCAAGCTCGGTGATCCAGCCGGCGCCGATATGGCGGGTGATCAGCGCCGACAGCCGGGGATTGGCCGCCAGCAGCCAGCGCCGTGGGGTGACGCCGTTGGTGCGGTTGACGATCTTGCCGGGCGAGAGATGCTCGAAATCGGAGAAGATCGTGCTCTTCATCAGGCCGGTATGGATCGCGGCGACGCCGTTGACCTTGTGGCTGCCGATCACCGCGAGATGGGCCATCCGCACCCGCTTTTCCGCCCCCTCCGAGATCATCGACACCCGCCCCAGCAGCTCGGAATCGCCGGGGTGGCGATAGCGCACGCCTTGCAGGAATTCGTGGTTGATCTGGTAGATGATTTCCAGGTGGCGCGGCAGCACCCGGGCGAACAGCTCGACCGGCCAGGTCTCCAGCGCCTCGGGCAGCAGGGTGTGGTTGGTGTAGGCGCAACAGCCCTGGGTGATGGTCCAGGCCTGCTCCCACGGCACCCGGTGCTCATCGACCAGCACCCGCATCAGCTCGGCCACCACCAAAGCGGGATGGGTGTCGTTGAGCTGGATCGCCACCTTGTCGGGCAGGCGGTCCCAGTTGGAATGGCTCTTGCGGAAGCGGGCCAGGATGTCCTGGATCGAGGCGGCGACGAAGAAATATTCCTGCTTGAAGCGCAGTTCCTTGCCCCGCACCGTCAGATCGGACGGATAGAGCACCTTCGACAGCGTTTCCGACTCGTTCTTGTCGCGCACCGCCTCGATGTAATTGCCGGCATTGAAATATTTGAGATCGAACTCGCGGGTGGACTTGGCCGACCACAGGCGCAGATTGTTGACGCGCTCGCCGCCGAAGCCCGGCACCGGGATGTCGTAGGCCATCGCCATCACTTCCTCGGCATCGACCCACTGGGTGCAGTCATGGCCGCGGCTGTCGCGGAAATGGATCACCCGCCCGCCGAACCGCACCGGGAAGATCACGCCGGGACGGGGGAATTCCCACGGATTGCCGTAGCGCAGCCAGTTTTCCGGGCTTTCGACCTGCCAGCCATGCTCGATGTGCTGGGTGAACATGCCGTAATCGTAGCGGATGCCGTAGCCGAAGCCGGCGACTCCGGTGGTGGCCATCGAATCGAGCAGGCAGGCGGCCAGCCGGCCGAGGCCGCCATTGCCGAGCGCCGCCTCGACCTCCCACGCCGCCACTTCCTCGAAATCCTGGCCAAGCGCCTGGAGGGCGTCGCGCACCGTGTCGTAGAGGTCGAGATTGATCAGGCTGTTGACCAGGGTCCGCCCGATCAGGAACTCCATCGACAGGTAATAGACCCGCTTGACGTCGTCGCGGTAATAGCCGTCAAGGGTCGGCATCCATCGTTCGGTCACCCGGTCGCGCACCGCGTGCGCGGCGGCGAGAAACCAGTCGCGGGCGGTGGCGCCAAGGGCTTGCTTGCCGACGGTATAAAGCAGGTGATTGAGGATCGCCGTCTTCATCCCTTCGACGTCTTCACGGGGCGAACGCGCCGCCACAGGCTCGGGTTTATTCATCTCGTCACTCTCTCGCCCGCCAGGGATCAAAATGGGCCGCCATTCCGCCACGAAACGGGCCTCGACGGCAAGTCTATGGTCGTTGGCGCGGCGCGGGGGGGGATCAGCGCCGGGCCGCCATGTCCTCCGCCAGCCGGGCGAAGCGGGGATCGGCCAGGATCGCCGCCACCTCGACCGGGTAACGCTGACGCCAGTTGGGATGCTGGGTGGTGGTGCCCGGCAGATTCATTTGCAGGGCCAGCCCCAGCACGTCCTCGATCTGCACCATCGCCAGCCGCGAGCGCGACCGGGCCAGATAGCGGTGCGCCGCCGTGGTCAGCCGGTCGATCTCGTCATCGGACAGCGCCCCGGCGCGGGGAAAGGCGGCGGTCAGCAGCCCGGCGCCGTGCAGCGCCGCCACCAGCGCGGCGCGGTCGCGGCCACGCTCGATCCGCTCCTCCTCGGCCTGACCGGGGCGGGGATAGAGGTCGAGCCGTTCGCGCGCCTCGATGTCGCTGCCGTCCCACCACGCCCGCGCCGAGGGCAGATCGTGGGTGGCGAAGATCGCCAGCGCCGCCTCGTCGAACCGTTCGGGCGGGCGGAAGCCCTCCTCCTCCTTCTCGAACACCATCACCCGGTAGGCGAACAGGCCGGTGCGCTCCATCCGCTCGCGGAAGCCGTCGGGCACGGTGCCGAGATCCTCGCCGATCACCAGGCAGCGGTTGCGCCGGCTTTCCAGCGCCACCAGCCGGAACAGGTCCTCGACCGGATAGCGGACATAGGCGCCCTGGTCGGCCGGCAGGCCGGGCGGCACCCAATAGAGCCGCTGCAACGCCATCGCATGGTCGAGCCGCATCGCCCCGGCATGGCGCATGTTGGCCCGCATCACCGCGATGAACGGGGCGTAGGCGTGATCGCGCAGCGCCAGCGGGTTGAGCGGCAGCAGGCCCCAATCCTGGCCCTTCAGCGCCAGCGGATCGGGCGGCGCCCCGACCGAGACGCCGAGGGCCAGAACGTCCTGTTCCAGCCAGGCCTCGCCGCCGTCGCCGGCCAGCCCGACCGCGAGGTCGCGATAGAGCCCGATCGCCGCCCCCGCCGCCCGCCCGGCCTGATGGGCCTCGGCCAACTGGCGGTCGGCGACGAACTGGAGCCACTGGTAATAATCGACCCGCTCGGCCCGCTCGGCGGCGAAGGCGGCCACCGCCGGGGAGTCCGGCCGGCGCAATTCCTCCGGCCATTCGCGCCAGTAGGGGCGGCCCTCCTCGCTCATCCGCTCGTGCAGCGCCTCGAACACGGCGAAGCGGCGGGCGCGCTCGCCCGCCTCGGCCTGGAAGGCGGCGAAGGCGGCCTGATCGCCCTGACGGCGGAAGCAGCGGAACAGCGCTTCGAGGATCGGCCGCGCCAGTTGGGCGGCGGTGACGTAATCGACCAGCGCCGCGCCCCGGGCCCGGCCCAGCATCTCGCGCGCCGCCGGGGCGGCGAACAGCCGCTGCGCCTCGCGGCAATCGGCGAATTCGGGGATCGATTCGATGTCGATATAGGCGGTGTTGAGGAAGGTGCGGCTGGAGGGGGCGTAGGGGCTGAACCGCTCCGGCTGGTTGGGGAACAAAGCATGGACCGGGTTGATGCCGACGCAGGCGGCGCCGAGCCGGGCCGCCCCCGCCGCCAGCTCGCCAAGGGTGCGGTAGTCGCCGACGCCCCAATCGCGGTCGCGGCGCAGGGCGTAAACCTGGGTGGCGATCCCCCACAGCCCCGGCGGCCGGGCCAGCCCGGCCGGGACATGGGCGCGCGACGGCGCGACGATCAGGTCGAGCCGCCCCTCGCGCCCGTCGGGGCCGGTGACGGTCAGGCGGTGATAGCCGGCCGGCGGCAGCGCCGGCAGGGCCAGCACCCGCCGCCGCAACAGGGCGCCGTCGAGGATCCGTTCCTCGTAGCCGCCCAGCTCGAACGGGCGGAACCAGCCCTCATGGACGATGCCGAGTTCCTCGTCGATCCGCCAGCGGAACGGCTGGGCATCGACCTCGGCCGGCAGGGTCAGCGGGATCGCCGGCGCGCCGCTGCGTTCCTCGACCACCAGCACCGGGTCGAGCCAACGCCGCCACGGCCGCGCCTCCAGCGCGGCGAGGCTTACGCGGGCCTCGTCCTCGTCGGCGGCGGGCAGGCCCATCGTGGCGAGGAACACCCGCTTGGTTTCGGGCGGCACCACCCGCCAGCGGCCGAAGAAATCCCACCATCCGTCCTCGATCCCGGCCAGCCGCGCCAGCCGGTCGAGGGCTGAAACTCCGGTCATCCCCCGATTCCCTCCCCTGTTTCGCGCGGCAGGCCGCGCGCGCCGCCGGCCACCCGCAACACCGCGAGCGAACGGGGCTTGACCGCATAGGTGATTCCGGCGGCCCAGGTGCCGCTGGGATGGTCCTCGGCGGTATCGACCACCACTTCCCACATCCGGCCGAGCGTCGCCGGCGGCAGGGTGTAGGGCACCGCCTCGTGATAGGCGTTGATCAGCACCAGGAAGGTGTCGCCGCTTTCCTCGAGCCCCTTCGGCTCGTCGATCACCGCGACGCCGCCGCCCAGCACGAAGCCGAGCGAGCGGGCGTAAGGCAGGGTCCAGTCGGCCTGGGTCATCTCCCGCCCGTCGGGGGTGATCCAGACGATGTCCTTGACCACCTGATGCGGCAGCCGCTTGCCTTCGAGGAAGCGGCTGCGGCGGAACACCGGATTGTCGCGCCGCAGCCGGATCAGGGTGCGGACGAAGGCCAGCATCTCCTCGTCGCCGCCGGTCCAGTCGATCCAGCTGGTCGGGTTGTCCTGGCAATAGGCGTTGTTGTTGCCATGCTGGGTGCGGCCCAGCTCGTCGCCGGCCAGCAGCATCGGCACCCCCTGCGACAGCAGCAGGGTGGCGATCAGGTTGCGGGCCTGACGCCGGCGCAGGGCATTGATCTCGGGCTGGACCGTCTCGCCCTCGATGCCGCAGTTCCAGGCGTAATTGGCGTCGGTGCCGTCGCCGTTGTTCTCGCCGTTGGCCTCGTTGCGCTTGCGCTGGTAGGTGACCAGATCGCGCAGGGTGAAGCCGTCATGGCAGGTGACGAAATTGAGGCTGGCCCACGGCCGCCGCCCGCCCCAGCCGAACAGGTCGGCCGAGCCGGTCAGACGCGAGGCCAGATCGCCGATCATGCCGCCCTCGCCGCTCCAGAACCGGCGCACCGTGTCGCGGTAGCGGCCGTTCCATTCCGACCAGCCGGGCGGGAAACGGCCGAGGCGGTAGCCGTCGCCGCCGAGATCCCACGGCTCGGCGATCAGTTTCATCCGCGACAGCACCGGATCCTGCCGCACCGCGTCGAGGAAGCCCGAGCCGCCGGCATCGAACCCGTCCCGCCCGCGCGCCAGCGCGCTGGCGAGGTCGAAGCGGAACCCGTCCACCCGCATCTCCTCGGCCCAGTAGCGCAGCGAATCCATCACCATCTGCAACACCCGGGGATGGCTGAGATTGAGGGTGTTGCCGCAGCCGGAATAATTCTCGTACCAGCGCGGGGTGCCGGCGCGCAGGACGTAATAGCTGGCATTGTCGATGCCCCGGAACGACAAAGTCGGGCCGAGATGGTTGCCCTCGGCGGTGTGGTTGTAGACCACGTCGAGGATCACCTCGATCCCGGCGGCATGGAGCTGCTGCACCATGCTCTTGAAATCGCGGTGGGCGCTGGTGGCGTAGAAGCGCGGATCGGGGGCGAAGAAGCCGATGGTGTTGTAGCCCCAGTAATTGCGCTGGCCGCGTTCGACCAGATGACGCTCGTCGATATGGGCCTGGACCGGCAGCAATTCGATGGTGGTGACGCCGAGCGAGACCAGATGGGCGACCACCCCGGGCTGGGCGAGGCCGAGGAAGGTGCCGCGATAGACCGGCGGCACCCCGGGATGGGTCATGGTCAGGCCACGGACATGGGCCTCGTACAGCACGCTGCGCGACCACGGCACCGTCGGGCGGCGGTCGTCGCCCCAGGTGAAGGCGGTGTCGAGCACCCGGCATTTCGGCATGAAGCGGGCATTGTCGCGCCGGTCGGGCACCAGATCCTGGCGCGGCCCGCCCAGGCGGAAGCCGAAATGGGCGTCGCTCCACACCAGCTCGCCCGACAGCGCCTTGGCGTAGGGGTCGAGCAGCAGCTTGTGCGGATTGAAGCGGTGGCCGGCATTGGGGTCATACGGCCCCCAGACGCGGTAGCCGTAAAGCTGGCCGGGGCGGATGTCCTGGAGATAGCCGTGCCAGACCTGATCGGTGTATTCGGGCAGGATCACCCGCTCGATCTCGCGCTGGCCGCGATTGTCGAACAGGCACAGCTCGACCCGCTGGGCGTTGGCGGAGAACAGCGCGAAATTGACGCCGTTGCCGTCCCAGGTGGCGCCCAGCGGATAGGGGGCGCCGGGCAGGAGACGGCGGGCGCTCATCTCAGCCGATCCTGCGGGGCGGGGCCCCGCCGGTGCCGCCGGCGATCGCCACGGCGGGACGGAGGGGCTGCATCCGGGCCGGGTGGAGGCGCGGGGACATGCAGGCAATCATCGGCGCCATCATCATCGTTCCCCGCCAGTAAAGACCAGAAGAACCGCAAGGGTGAGTGTAACGAATTCTTAACCGTCACCCTGTTCGGCCTGACGAGGATGGTAGTCCGGTTCGCGGATCCTGCCAAGACGGCACGACGCGTTTCAGCCATCCCGTTTGAACACGGATACCGCCAGCGGCGGCAGGCGCAGCAGAATCGACCAGGCATGGCCGTGCCACGCCACGTCCTCGGCCTCGACCCCGCCATTGTTGTGGACGTTGGACCCGCCGTACCATTCCGAATCGGTGTTGAGGATCTCGCGGTAGAAGCCCGGCTCGGGCACGCCGACCCGATAGCCCTCGCGCGCGATCGGGGTGAAATTGCCGGCCACCACCACGAAATCATGCGGGTCGATCGCGCGGCGGATCCAGGTCAGCACCGAATTGTCGCGGTCGTTGCAGTCGATCCAGGCGAAGCCGCGCTGGTCGGTGTCGAACTGGTGCAGCGCCGGCTCGGTGCGGTAGATCCGGTTGAGGTCGGCCACCAGCCGCTGCACCCCCTGATGCACCGGATACTGGGTCAGGTGCCAGTCGAGGCTGGCATCGACGTTCCACTCGCTGCTCTGGCCGAACTCGCCGCCCATGAACAGCAGCTTCTTGCCCGGCTGGGTCCACATGAAGCCGTAATAGGCGCGCAGATTGGCGAAACGCTGCCATTCGTCGCCCGGCATCCGCCCCAGCAGCGAGCCCTTGCCGTGGACCACCTCGTCATGGGACAGCGGCAGCACGAAATTCTCGTGGTAGGCGTAAAGCTGGGCGAAGGTCAGCTGGTTGTGATGGTAGCGGCGGTGGATCGGATCCTTCGAGAAATAATCGAGGGTGTCGTGCATCCACCCCATGTTCCATTTGTAGCCGAAGCCGAGCCCGCCGAGATGGACCGGGCGCGACACCATCGGCCAAGCGGTCGATTCCTCGGCCACCGTCATCGCGCCGGGATGTTCCTGATAGACCAGCTGGTTCATCTGGCGCAGGAAGTCGATCGCCTCGAGATTCTCGTTGCCGCCGAAGCGGTTGGGCAGCCAGTCGCCCGGCTCGCGCGAGTAATCGAGATAGAGCATCGAGGCCACCGCATCGACCCGCAGCCCGTCGACGTGGAATTCCTCCAGCCAATAGAGCGCGTTGGCCACGAGGTAGTTCAGCACCTCGGTGCGGCCGAAATTGTAGATCAGGGTGTTCCAGTCGCGGTGAACGCCGAGGCGGGGATCCTGATGCTCGTAGAGATGGGTGCCGTCGAACCAGTGCAGCCCGTGCGGATCGCTGGGGAAATGGGCGGCGACCCAGTCGATGATCACGCCGATGCCGCGCTGGTGCAGCCGCTCGACGAAGGCGCGGAACTCGTCGGGATTGCCGTAGCGGCTGGTCGGCGCGAACAGCCCGACCGGCTGATAGCCCCACGAGCCGCCGAACGGATGCTCGTGCACCGGCAGCAGCTCGACATGGGTGAAGCCCATCTCGCTGACGTAATCGCCCAGCTCGTCGGCCAGTTCGAGATAAGACAGCGGCCGGTTGCCCTCGTCGGGGCGGCGGCGCCACGAACCGAGATGGACCTCGTAGATGCTGACCGGGGCGTGGCGATCGGCGCGGCGCTGGCGGCCGCGCATCCATTCGCCGTCATCCCACGGCCGGGGCGGCTGCCCCCACACCAGCGAGGCGGTCTTGGGCGGCCGCTCGGCCCACACCCCGCAGGGATCGGCCTTCAGCGGCAGCATCACCCCACCCCGGGCGAGGATCTCGTATTTGTAGATGGTGCCGTGATCGAGCCCGGGGATGAACAATTCCCACACCCCGGCCTCGTGGCGCAGCCGCATCGGGTGGCGCCGGCCGTCCCAGCCATTGAAGTCGCCGACCACCGACACCCGCTCGGCATTGGGGGCCCACACCGCGAAACCGACGCCGGTGACCCCGTCGAACGCGCGCGGATGGGCGCCCAGCACCTGATAGAGACGGTGATGGGTGCCCTCGACCAGCAGATGGACGTCAAGGCTGCCGAGCAGCGGCGGGAAGCGGTAGGGATCCTCGCTCTCGACCACCGCGCCGTCGCGCCCGGTCACCCGCAGGCGGTAGCGCGCCGGCTCGGCCGCCAGCCGGACGGCGAACAGGCCGTCGGGATGGACCCGGGTCATCGCCACCGCCTGATCGCCGTCGAGCAGCTCGACCGAGGCGGCCTGCGGCTGGAAACAGCGCACCACCGCCCCGTCCGCGACCGGATGCGGCCCCAGCACGGCGAAGGGATCACCATGGCGCCCGGCGGCAAGGGCATCGGCATCGCCGGGTCGGACCAGTACGGGGGTCTCGCGCATGTCAGCTCCTCGAAGGTCAGGAAACGGGAAAGCCCCGCCGGACGGGCTGGCGGGCCTTGGCGCCGTGCCGTCTCCTTTAAATCGTTCTTGCCAGTGTTACCGCCCGCAAGAGCGATGACAAAGGGGGATTTCGCACCCCCGCCCCCTCCAATTACCCCGGATTTCACCGTCACCGCAACCCGGGCAACCGGCCGGCGGAATCGAATCGCCCGCCCCTCCCCGCTCTGCTATCGTAAAGGTCGTCTCGGCGGGGCAACAAAAGGGATGATGCGATGAGCACCCTCGGCAAGGTCATCGGGGTGGTCGGCGCCGGTCTGGGGCTGATCGCGCTCTATGTCTCGGTTTCGGCCACCGGGGCCCTGTCCGGCGCCAACACCGATCCCGGCCCGGCCACCAGCCCGCTCGGCTTCGCGATCTATATCGGCCTGCTGCTGACCGCCGTCTGCGGCGGCCTGGTGCTGATTCTCGCCACCTCGGGCGGCGGCGGCGACGAGTAACATCGCCCCGCCGGCCACGGCGCCCTACTCGGCGTCGTCGCTTTCCATCGACAGCACCCCGGTCAGCAATTCCTCGACCTGGGCCCGCGGCAGATCACGGGTGATGAAGACGATCCGGGTGCGGTGATCCTGGTCGGGCCAGCCCGGCAGCGGCGCCGGCGGATGGAACACATGCTGGACCCCGTGGATCGCCAGCGGCTCGACGCTTTCGCGCGCATTAACGATCCCCTTGACCCGCAGCAGCGATTCGCCCCGGGTCGAGATCATCATCTCCAGCGCCAGCGCCAGCGCCGGCCAGGACACCGGCTCGTCCATGGTGAAGACGAACGACTGGATCCGGTCGTCGTGGCGGTGGGGCTCGTGGCCGTGCCCATGATGATGCCCGTGGCCGTGCCCATGCCCGTGGTCATGATCGTGCCCATGCCCATGATCGTGGTGATCATGGTCGTGGGCGGCGTCGCGGGCGCGGTAGGCTTCCTCGTTGAGCCAGCGGCCGACGTCGGGAATGTGGGTGTCGCGGTTGAACAGGCCGGCATCGAGCACCGCCGCCGGATCGAGCCGGCCCTGTTCGGCGACGATCACCGGCGCGGCGGGATTGAGCGCGGCCAGCCGCTCGCGCAGCGCCGCCAGCGCCGCCGGGGACGCGAGGTCGGTCTTGGTCAGCACCAGCCGGTCGGCCACCGCCGCCTGCTTGACCGCCTCTTCCTGGGCATCGAGGGTGGCGGCGCCGCACACCGCGTCGATGGTGGCGACGATGCCGTCGAGCTTGTAGCGGGCCGACAGCACCGGATCGTTCATCAGGGTGTGCAGGATCGGGGCGGGATCGGCCAGCCCGGTGGTCTCGATCACCACCCGGCCGAATTCGGGCACCTCGCCCTTGACCCGGCGCAGGAACAGGTCGCGCATCGCCTCAACCAGATCGCCGCGCACGCTGCAACACAGGCAGCCGGATTCGAGCAGCACCACCGTCTCGGTCAGCGGCCGCACCAGCAGATGGTCGAGCCCGACCTCGCCGAACTCGTTGATCAGCACGGCGGTGTCGGCCAGCCCGGGCTGGCCCAGCAGATGGTTGAGCAGGGTGGTCTTGCCGCTGCCGAGAAAACCGGTCAGCACGGTTACGGGAATCAGGCTCATCCGCTGCTCTCTCCTTGGTGGTTCAGGCGCCGTAAAGCTGCTCGGGCGGCACCAGCACCGGCGCGACCTCGACCAGCCCCTCGGGCCGGGCCGCGGTGTAGAAACAGGTCCGCCGGCCGGTGTGACAGGCGACGCCGTCCTGATCGACCAGCACCAGCAGGGTGTCGCCGTCGCAATCGACCCGCAGATCGACCAGACGCTGGCGCTGGCCCGAGCTTTCGCCCTTGCGCCACAGCTTGCCCCGCGAACGCGACCAGTAGCAGACCTGACCGGTGGTCAGGGTCTCGGCCACCGCGTCGCGGTTCATCCAGGCCATCATCAGCACCTCGCCGCTGTCGTGCTGCTGGGCGATCGCCGCCACCAGCCCGTCGGCGTCGAAGCTGATGCGGGACAGCAGGGCGGCGGGGTCGATCTGGGCGGACATCGGCGGTTCTCTCCTCGAATGGCGTGGCGGCCCCGGTATACCCCGCGCCCGCCCCGCCGCAAACCCCGTCGGCCAAAAAACCCGCGCCCGGCCCCGAGAGGAATGTTATAACATAACCTTTCCCTGGGGGCCACGCATGACCTTTCCCGCGCCGTCGCACGACCATGACCATTGCATCGCCGCCGCGCTGGCGCTGGCCGAGCAGGAATGCCGGCGGCGCGGCGCCCGGCTGACCGAGCTGCGGCGGCGGGTGCTGGCGCTGGTGTGGGACAGCCATTGTCCGATCGGGGCCTATGCCCTGCTCGACCGCCTCGGCCATGACGGCCGCGCCGCCGCGCCGCCGACGGTCTACCGCGCGCTCGATTTCCTGCTCGACCAGGGGCTGATCCACCGGGTGCCGTCGCGCAACGGCTATATCGGCTGCCCCCGGCCCGACCACCCCCATGCCGGCCGGATCCTGCTGTGCCGCCGCTGCGGCCGGGCCAGCGAACTCGACGCCCCCGACCTCGACGCCGCGATCGCCGCCGCCGCCACCGCCCAGGGCTTCCACGCCCACCGCCTCAGCCTCGAAATCGAGGGACTCTGTCCCGCCTGCCACGCCGACGGGCCGGAGTGAACCAAGGCGACCAACGCCCGCGCCCAAGCTGACCGGCCGTTCCGTGCCCGACCCCCAATGGGTTCCAAGGGCCTTGCGGCCCTTGGCGGGCGTGGGCGGAGCCCACATCACCCCGAAAATTGAGCCTTTTTAAGACTCAAGCGAGGGAGAATCCCCGCTGGGCAACGCGAAGGAAAAGGCGCTGCCCTGGCCGGGGTGGGATTCGGCCCAGATCCGGCCGCCGAGGGCCTGGACGATGCGTTTACAGATGGCGAGGCCGACGCCGCTGCCGGCGGGGCCTTCGTGGGGGCGGACGCGGCGGAACAGTTCGAACACGTCCTGTTCCTCGGGATCGAAGCCGATGCCGTTGTCGCGGATGGTGAACACCCATTCCGCCTCGCCGCGCCGGGCGGAGACCTCGACCCGGCAGGGCCGGCCGGGGGCGCGGAACTTGACGGCGTTGCCGACCAGATTCTGGAACAGCTGCATCAGCGGCAGTTCGTCGGCCTGGACCTCGGGCAGGTCGCCGATGACGATTTCGGCCTGGCTGTCGCGGATGATGGCGTCGAGGCTTTCGACCGCGACCCGGCAGGCGGCCAGGGCCGAGACCCGGGCCGGCGGGCCGACATTGGAGCTGACATAGGAATAGGCCAGCAGCCCGCCGATCAGTTCGTGCATCCGCCGCGCCCCATCGACGACATAGCGCAGGTAATCGCGGCCGGTGGCATCGAGCCGGTCGCCGAGATGGCGTTCGAGCAACTGGGCGAAGCTGGTGACCGAGCGCAGCGGCTCGCGCAGATCGTGGGCGGCGACGAAGGCGAAGCGTTCGAGTTCGGTGTTCATCACCGTCAGCCGTTCGATCACCGCCTGCATCGCGTCGGCGACGCGCTGCTGCTCGGCGAGGCGGGCCTCGATCACCGCGATCTGGCGCTGGCGCAGCGCCGCCTCGCGCCTTCCGATCACGTTGCGGACCCGGGCCAGCACCAGCGGGGCGACGAACGGCTTGTGGATGAAATCATCGGCGCCGAGCGACAGGCCGTATTCCTCGTCGCTGGGGGAATCGAGCCCGGTGAGGAAGATCACCGGCACGTCGCGGCCAAGCGGATGGAAATGCAGCCGGCGGCAGACCTCGAACCCGTCGAGGCCGGGCATCATCACGTCGAGCATCACCAGATCGGGGGTCGGCTCGCGTTCGAGCCGGGCCAGCGCGGCGGCGCCGTCGGCGGCGGTCTCGACCTCGTAGCTGCCGGCCAGCAGGTCTTCCAGCACCAGACAATTGTCGATCTGGTCATCGACCACCAGGATCAGCGGTTTGGCCTTCATGCCGTTCCTTTCGTCCCCACCCCCGCCGTATGGGCCGCCAGCTCGGCCACCACCGCCGCCACCATCTCGGCCAGCCCGTCCGCCGCCGCCGCCAGATCCGCCGCCGGCACCGCCCCCGACCGCGCCAGCCGCTCGACCTCCGCCGCCCGCCGGGCCAGCGGCCCGGCATGGAGGTTGCCGGCGGTGCCCTTGACCTTGTGGGCCAGGGCGGCCAGGGCGGCGGCATCGCCGACCCGCCCGGCCTCGGCCAGCGCCGCCGCCGTTTCGGCGTGGGTGTCGCGCACCGTCGCCGCCAGCCGGAGGATGAAATCCTCGCGTCCCTGATAGTGGTGTGACAGGGCGTCCCAATCAACCCCCGCCGGCGCCGGGGCCGGGGCCGAAACGGCCGGGGTCACCCGGGAGCGGATCACCTCGACCAGCCGGTCGAGATGGACCGGCTTGGTGACATAGGCCACCATCCCGGCGGCGCGGCAGCGCGCCTCCTCCTCGGGCAGGGCATGGGCGGTGATGCCGATCACCGGCAGGGCGGGCGCCAGCGCCGCCAGCCGGCGGGCGAGGTCGTAGCCGTCCATCTCGGGCATCTGGATGTCGGTCAGCACCACGTCGAAGGCGTCGGCGCCGTCGCGTTCGATGATCGCCAGCGCCTCGCGGCCGTTGCCGGCCTCGACCAGTCCGGCCCCGGTCAGGTCGAGCATCTCGGCCAGCACCAGCCGGTTGACCTCGTTGTCCTCGGCCGCCAGCACCCGGATCCCGGCCAGCGGATGCTGCTCGGCCGGCGGCGGTGGCGGCGGCGGGGACGGCGCGCTCTCGGCCAGCACCTGCCGGGCCCGGGGCGGCCAGTCGAGCCCGACCGCCGCCCCGGCCAGCCCGGACGGCAGCCGGGCCGAGGGCGGATCGAGCACCACCGCCACCCGCCGCCCCAGCGCCGCCAGCTTGCGCAGGATCGGCGCCGCCTCGGCGGCCAGGGCGGTGCCGACCACCAGGATCGCCGCCTCGGGCAGCGGATCGAGCCCGTCGGCCAGGGTCACCGCCGCGCCGCGCGCCCGCAGCGCCGGGGCCAGATCCTCCGCCCCCTCGCGGCCGAGGCCGATCAGCGCCACCGCAGGCGGCGGCGGCGGCGACGGATCGGCCAGCGCCCGCAGCGGCAGCCGGACGGTGAAACGGGTGCCGGCGCCGGGGGCGCTGTCGACCGTCACCTCGCCCTGCATCAGGGTCAGCAGGTGGCGGCAGATCGACAAACCGAGCCCGCTGCCGCCGAAATGGCGGGTGGTCGAGCTGTCGGCCTGCTCGAACGGCTGGAACAGCCGGGCGACCTGCTCGGGGCTCATGCCGATGCCGCTGTCGCTGACGGTGAAGCGCAGCATCCCCTCGCCCACCGCCACCGCCAGCGTCACCGAGCCGCCGGGCGGGGTGAACTTGACCGCGTTGGACAGCAGGTTGCCCAGCACCTGGGTCAGCCGGGCCGGGTCGCCCTCGATCCGCGCCGGCAGTTCGACCGCCTCCTCGATCCGCATCCGCAGCCCCTTGTCGCGCGCCCGCGCCGCCACCAGCCCGACCGCGCGGTCGATCACCGGGCCAAGCGCCAGCGGCACCCGCTCGGCCCGGACCTTGCCGGCCTCGATCTTGGCGAAATCGAGGATGTCGTTGACCACGTCGAGCAGGGTCTCGCCCGAATCGACGATGCGGCCGAACAGGGTGCGGGCGCGCTCGCCGAGCTGGGCATCGCCCCGGCCGAGCTGGGCCAGGCCGAGCACGGCGTTGAGCGGGGTGCGGATCTCGTGGCTCATGTTGGCGAGGAAATCGCGCCGCACCTGGGCCAGACGCTGCGCCTCGGCCAGCGCCGCCTCGCGGGCGCGGCTGGTCTCGATCTGGGCGGTGACGTCGCTGAAGCTGACCACCGCGCCGATGATCGCCCCGTCCTGCTTGATCGGATGCACCGCGTAATGAACCGGAAAGGCGGAGCCGTCGGCGCGCCAGAACACCTCGTCCTCGACCCGCCGGGTGATCCCGTCCTCCAGGGTCAGCGTCGCCGGGCAGGCGGCCTCGGCATAAAGCGAACGGTCGGGATGGCTGTGATGGAAGGCGAGATGGGCGTTGTGGCCGACCAGCGCCTCGAGCGGGGTGTCGAGCAGGGCGCAGGCGGCCGAATTGGCGAAGGTCACCACCCCGTCGGCATCGATGCCGAACAGGCCGTCGGCGCTCGATTCGAGGATCAGCCGCCATTTGGCCTCGGCGGCGCGCAGGTCGGCGGTGCGCAGCGCCACCACCTCCTCCAGGTGATGGCGGTAGAGGTCAAGCTCCTGGGCGATCCGCTTCTTTTCGGTGATGTCCTCCTTGATCGCCAGATAATGGGTGACCTCCCCCTCGACGTTGCGGACCGGGGAAATGCGGTCGAGTTCAATGAACACCTCGCCGTTCTTGCGCCGGCTGATGAACTCGCCCTGCCACGCCCGCCCCTCGGCCAGGGTCTGCCACAGATCGGCATAGGTCGAGGCCGGGGTCAGGCCGGAGGCGAGCAGCGACGGGTTCTGGCCGATCAGCTCGTCGCGCTCGTAGCCGGTCATCGTCAGCAGGGCGGCGTTGACGTAATCGATGGTGCCGTCGGCATTGGTGATCTGGATGCCGTTGGGGCTCTGCTCGACCGCCAGCGACAGCTTGCGCACCTGCTCGCGCGCCAGGACCCGCTCGGTGATGGTCTCGCTCAGGATCAGCAGCCCGCCGACCGCGCCATCCTCGCCGCGCCAGGGCAGCACCTCCCAGCGCAGCCAGTCGGTGCCGCCATCGGGACGGGGATAGAGATCCTCCTCGCATTTCTCGGTTGCCCCGGCCAGACAGCGGCGGTGGATCTCCTTCCACCGCCCGGGCAGCGAGGGAAACAGCTCGTAATGGCAGGCGCCGATCACCTGGGCGGGATCGAGCCCGAAATCGGCCGCCCAGCGCCGGCTGGCGACCAGATAGCGCATGTCGCGGTCGAACATCGCCAGCGCCACCGGGGCGTTGTCGATGAACAGCCGCAGCCGGCCCTCGGCCACCGCCAGCTGCAACTCGGCCAGCTTGCGGTCGGTGATGTCCTGGAGGGTGCCGCGGATCGTCGTCACCCGCTCGCCCTCGCGCACCGGGGCGCCGATCGCCCGCACCCATTTGCGCTGGCCGGCCGGGGTGACCAGCTCCAGTTCCAGCTCGTAGCCGATGCCGTGGTCGCGCGCCGCCGCCACCGCCTGTTCCAGCCGGGCGCGGTGCGGACCGTGGAACTGGGCCATCCCCTGGGCGAGCGAGAACGTGTCGCCCGGCTCCAGCCCCTCGATCTCGGCCACCTCGTCGGTGATCGACACCACCCCGGTGGCGAGGTCGAGACTCCAGGCGCCGATATGGGCCAGCCGGCTCATCTCGTGCAGCAGGGCGTCCTTCTCGCGCAGCGCCGCCTCGGCCTCGACCCGGGCGGTGATGTCGAGGGCGACCCCGCTGCGGGGAAAGCTCATCCCCTCGCGGTCGGGTCCGCTCGGGGTCGAGTTGAACTGGATCCACCTGACCCGCCCGCTCGGGGAGGTGATGCGCAGATCGACGCTGTAGGGCTGGCGGGCCCGGGTGGCGGCGCGGTGCAGGGGCAGGATCCGCGCCCGCTCGGCCGGGTCGATCTGGCGGCGGATCGCGCCGAGATCGGCCAGCGCCTCGGCCGGCTCGATCTCGAACAGCTCGCGGCAGTAATCGCTGACATAATGCAGTTGCTCGTTGCCGTCGTCATCGACGGCATATTCGTACAGCATGCCGGGGACCGAGGCGGCCAGCCGGGCCAGCTTGTCGGCCGAGGCGCGCACCGCCGCCTCGGCCCGCCAGCGGGCGGTGATGTCGCGGCCGATCCCCAGCACCCCGACCACCTCGCCGCCCTCGCCCCACATCGGCGTCTTGATGGTTTCGAGCAGCACCCGCGCCCCGTCGGCGAAGCGGATCCATTCCTCGTTGGTACTCGGCCCCCCGGCTTCGATCGCCCGGCGGTCGTTGGCGCGGAAGCCGTCGGCGGTCTCGGCGTCGATCAGGTCGTAATCGGTGCGGCCGAGGATCGCCTCCTCGGCGCGGCCGACGAAGCGTTCGAACATCCGGTTGCAGATCAGGAAGCGGCCCTCGACATCCTTCAGCCACACCAGATCGGGCAGGGTGTCGAGCAGGGTGCGCAGCAGCCGCCGCTCCGCCGCCAGCGACAGTTCGGCGGCGCGGCGCTCGGTGCAGTCCTCGAAGGTCAGGGCGACGCCGAACAGGCGGCGGTTGCCGTCGCGGATCGGGCTGGCCCGGCCCCGGATCGGCCGTTCGTGCCGGTCGCGGCCGACCAGCAGCACCTGCCCGGCCGGCCCGAACGGATCGTCGCCGGCGATCGCCCGCGCCAGCGGATCCTCCACCGGGCTGCGGTCGCCCTCGGACAGGAGCACGAACACCTGATCGAGCGGACGGCCGCGCGCCTCGGCCCGGCTCCAGCCGGTCAGCGCCTCGGCGGTGCGGTTGAGAAAGGTGACCGACCCGGCAACGTCGGTGGCGATCACCGCGTCGCCGATGCTGTCGAGGGTGACCCGGTACATCTGCCGCCGCGCCTCGGCCCGCAGGCGGCGGCGGTGGGTGGTTTCGCTGACGACGCTGATCAGCCCGCCGCTGGCCAGCAGGATCGCCAGATCATAGACCGCCCCGCCGCCCCAGGACTCGGCGGTGGGGAACAGCACCAGCCCGATCGCCACCGCCGACAGCAGGGTGGCGGCCAGACCGGGCCCCAGCCCGCCCAGCAGCGCGGCGGCGGCGATCGCCGGCACGAACAGCACCAGCAGCGGCAGGGTCTCGACCGGCACCGTGATCGCCAGCCGCACCAGCAGGGTGGCGCCGACCGCGATCAGGGCGAACAGCAGCGCCGCCCAGGCCGGCCAGGGGGCGCCGCGCACCACCTCGCCACTCGCGGCCTCGTCGCCCGGAGCCTCGTCGCCCGGGGCTTCGTCGCCCGGAAGCCGGTCCGGCTCGGGCCGCCACGCGCGGGCGCGGTCGGGCACCGCCAGCAGCAGGAAATACAGCGCCAGGGTGGTGGCGAGGACGAAGAAGCTGCCCTTCAGCAGGCTGAGGGTGGCCAGCGTCTCCGCCGAGCCCCAGCGCGCCATCACCAGATCGGAGCCGAACACCCAGGCGAAGGCCCCGAGGCCATAGCCGGCGGTGGCAACGAGGATGAAACGGCTGCGGCGCGCGGCGGCCATCTCCGGTCTGTCTCCCCCCCTGACGAACGGCCGAGCGTATCGGGTGATGACTGATACTTACATCATAGTCATCCACCCGGCACGGAACAACCAAAAGGGTCGGAAGCCGGAAGGTCAGGCATTGGCCTGGGCGAAAGTGCTCTCCACCCGCACCGGGGCGGGGGGAGGCCGGCCTCAGGCGCCGATGCCGGCCAGACGCAGCAGGTAGAGCAGGCCGACCGCCACCGCCAGCACGATCAGGAACGGCCTGGCCATCGTCCAGACGAAGGAGAACATCGCGAAGGGCGTGACGACGATGCCCCGGGTGGGACGGGAGGACTGATCGTCGGATTGCTCGGTCATGGTCGGGTCGGGTCCGGACTGGGTTCAGGAAAGGCGCGCAGTTTACGCCGAGCCCGTCCCGGCTCCAAGGGGCTTCCGCGCCGGAGTCGGGGCGGGGCGGTGGGCTGCGGCAACGGCGGTTGACTCGGCGCCGGGCATCGTCCATCACCGTGCGAGCCCATCATTGCCGCCCAGCGAGGATTGCACCCATGGCCGCCGTCACCACCGTCGCCACCACCCCGATCGCCGGCCAGAAGCCCGGTACGTCCGGCCTGCGCAAGAAGGTCGCGGTGTTCGCCGGGCCGCATTACCTCGAAAACTTCGTCCAGTCGGTGTTCGACAGCATCGGCGACACCGCCGGCCAGACCCTGGTGGTCGGCGGCGACGGCCGCTATCACAACCGCGCCGCGATCCAGACCATCCTGCGGATGGCCGCCGCCGCCGGCTTCGCCAAGGCGATGGTCGGCCGGGGCGGCATCCTCTCCACCCCCGCCGCCTCCTGCGTGATCCGCAAATACCGGACCTTCGGCGGGCTGATCCTGTCGGCCAGCCACAATCCGGGCGGGCCGGACGAGGATTTCGGCATCAAATACAACATCCCGGCCGGCGGCCCGGCGCCCGAGGCGGTGACCGAGGCGATCTATGCCCGCACCCAGACCCTGCGCGAATACCGGCTGGTCGAGGCCGCCGCGGTCGATCTCGACCGCCTGGGCGAGCAGCGGGTCGGCGCGATGGTGGTCGAGGTGTTCGACCCGGTGGCCGATTACGCCGCGCTGATGGAGACGCTGATCGATTTCGACGCGATCCGCGCCCTGTTCGCCGACGGCTTCCGCCTGCGCTATGACGCGATGAACGCGGTGACCGGCCCCTATGCGGTCGAGATCCTGGAGCGCCGGCTCGGCGCCGCCCCGGGCAGCGTGGTCAACGCGGTGCCGCTCGAGGATTTCGGCGGGATGCATCCCGACCCCAATCTGGTCCACGCCCATGATCTGGTGGCGGCGCTGACCGGCCCCGACGCGCCCGATTTCGGCGCCGCCTCGGACGGCGACGGCGACCGCAACATGATCCTCGGCCGCGATTTCTACGTCACGCCGTCGGATTCGCTGGCGGTGCTGGCGGCCAACGCCCATCTCTGCCCCGGCTATGCCGGCGGGCTGGCCGGTCTGGCCCGCTCGATGCCGACCAGCGCCGCCGCCGACCGGGTCGCCGCCAGGCTCGGCATCCCCTGCTACGAGACCCCGACCGGCTGGAAGTTCTTCGGCACCCTGCTCGATGCCGGCCGCGCCACCTTGTGCGGCGAGGAAAGCTTCGGCACCGGCTCGGACCATGTCCGCGAAAAGGACGGGCTGTGGGCGGTGCTGATGTGGCTCAACATCCTGGCCCGCCGCCGGGTCGGCGTGGCCGAGATCGTCACCGCCCACTGGCGCGACTTCGGCCGCAACGTCTATTCCCGCCACGATTACGAGGGGATCGACTCCGCCGCCGCCGAGGGGCTGATGGCCCATCTGCGCGGGCTTGACCTCACCGGGCGCGAGCTCGACGGCCGCAAGGTCGCCCTGTTCGACGATTTCGCCTATACCGACCCGGTCGATGGCAGCACCAGCCACCACCAGGGCATCCGCGTGCTGTTCGAGGACGGCGCCCGCATCGTCTACCGCCTGTCCGGCACCGGCACCCAGGGGGCGACGCTGCGGGTCTACATCGAACGCTACGAACCCGACCCCGCCCGCCACGGCCTCGACCCGCAGGTGGCGCTGGCCGACCTGATCGCCACCGCCCGCCGGCTGGCCGAGATCGAGGCCCGCACCGGCCGGACCGAACCCACCGTCATCACCTGATCCCCACCCCGTCTCCCGCCACAGGAGAATTTCCCCATCGCCTGTTGGGCCCGATCATGGCACTGTCATGATCGGGAGACCGGATGTTACCGCCCGTTACCAACCCGGCGATGATGGCGTTACCGAAGTGGACTATCCCTGGCCGGACGGTGCGCAACGGGCGCGGGGGGAGAATGAAGGCGATGATCGAACACACGCGCGGCCTGGCTTTGCGGTTCCATCAGGGGGCCACCGGTCTGGTGCGGCGAATGTCGGTTTCGACCCTGCTGATCGTCACCGTCACCGCCTATGGCCTCGTCTGCGGCGTCAGCCTGCTGATCCTCTGATCCCCCGCGCACGATAACGACGGTTTAGGCGGGCTGCCGCCCGCCGGCCCGCTTGGGGAGCAAAGCTCCCCAAACCCCTCATTTTCCAGTTCTTTCGCGCCAGACAGGCCTGAGGTGGATGCGCCGATCAAGTCCGCGCATCACGGCAAGAACCGTCCCGCCCTGATCAATCGAAGAAAACGAAGGGGGTCCGGGGCATCGCCCCGGGCGGGTGCGGGCGGCAGCCCGCCGGGAGGATCACAACGGCCGGAAGGCGACGATGGCCATATCGTCGCGGCGTTGCTGGGGGCCGCGATATTCGGCCTGGGCCTGTTCCATCCGCGTCACCTGCTGATGGAGCGGCAGGCCCTGGGTGGCGAGGATGACCTCGCCGAGGCGGCGGCGGCCGAACAGGCGGGGCGGTTCGCCGCCGACATGGTCGGTCATCCCGTCGGTATAGAGGTAGAAGCAATCGCCGGGGGCGACCGGGATCACGGTTTCGGTGAAGGTGCCCTCGATCCGGCCGGTGCGATAGCCGAGGCTGCGGCGGTCGCCGCGCAGGGTGGTCAGTTCGCCGTCGGCCAGGATCGACAGCGCCATGTTGGCCCCGGCGAAGGTGACGGTGCGGGCGCCGCGGTCCCACAGGCAGATCGCCGCGTCGAGTCCGTCGTCGGAAGCGGAATCCGGGCGGTCCTGGCGCAGGCGCTCGCGCACCACCCGGTCGAGCCGTTCGAGGATCGCGGCGGGGGCCAGCGGCACTTCCTCCTCCAGCAGGATGCGGTCGAGCGCCGAGGCCACCACCACCGTCATGAACGCCCCCGGCACGCCGTGGCCGGTGCAGTCGGCCAGCAGGATCAGGGCGCGGTTGCCGAAACGGTGCAGCCAGTAATAATCCCCGCCGACCTGTTGCAGCGGCTGCCAGCTGATGTGCAGTTCGGCCAGCAGGTCGCCCAGGCAGGAGGCGTCGGGCAGCAGCCCGTCCTGGATCTTGCGGGCATAGCCCAGGCTGTCGAGCACCAGCCGGCTGGCCCGTTCCAGTTCGGCGTTGTTCTCGATCAGGCGGGCCTGGGCCGCCTCCAGTTCGCGCACCAGCCGCTCGGCCTTGTCGCCGGCCTCCAGCCCCTCGACCATCCGGTTGAAGGAACGGGCGAGCCGGCCGATCTCGTCGGCGCTGTCCCACTTCACCCGCACCGAATAATCGCCGGTGGCGTGGACCCGGTCGGCGGCGTCGGCCAGCCGGGCCAGCGGGCCGGAGATCCGCCGCGCCACCCGCAGCACCAGCGCCAGGATCACCCCGAGCAGCAGCCCGGCCAGCAGCAGGCTGCGGTACATCCGGGCGAAGAAGCCGTCGATCCGCCGCGCCACCAGCCGGTCAAGCTCGGTCGCCGCCACCCTCCAGGCGGCGTGGGTGGCCTGCAATGCCGGAACGAAGCCGTCATGCAGCCCGCCGGCCGCCGCCGGCTCGAACCGCCCCGCCGCCAGCCCGGCACGCAGCCCGCGCGCGACCCGATCGAGCCGCCCGGCCAGTTCGGCGAAGGGCGGCGCCAGCGCGGCGCGCAGGCCGCCATCGGCGTCACCGCGCCAGCCGGCGGCGAGATCGGCCTCGATCCCCTGCGTCAGCGCCGCCAACTGGCCTTCGAGCAGGCCGAGATCGGTGCGGCGGTCGGGATCGAGCGGCCCGGTCCCGGCGGCGGCGAGCTGGAGATCGAGCCGGGTCAGCAGGTCGGCCAGCGCCGGCAGCCGCACCACCGCCAGCGACATGGTGTAGAAACTGTCGAGATCGGGATCGAGGATCAGGTTCGAACTGTCGCCCAGCCGGGCGATCAGCGCCCGCAGCCGGTCGAGCGCCGGCTCGACCGGTCCCCCCTGCCCCGCCGCCGCCGTCGCCGCGATCGCCGCCTCGGCCAGGGCGGCACTGTCGAGCCCGTCGCCCAGCCGCGCCTCGGCCGCGCGCAGCCGGTCGAGCGCGCCGGCCAGATCGCCCTCGCCGCCCAGGGAAAAGCGCCGGTCGAGCAGCGCGAACAGGCCGTCGCGCGCCACCCCGATATAATCGAGCCCGATCAGTTCGCGCCGGGCGAAATTGATCGCGAGGTACTTTTCCTCGACCAGGCTGGCGCCGAGAAACACCACCGCCACCATGTCGAGGGCGTAGATGGTCAGCAGCTTGTACGACACCCGCAATCGCGACAGCAGCGCCACGCCCACCCCCGGCGATCGTCATTTTTCAACTGATAGACAGCTTAGTCCCACCGCCGGCGGGCTGTCTCGCCACGAAAGGGAACGTGAATAGCAAAATTCGCGTCAATTTTGGCTAAAATTGTCAGCATTTTTCGCCAACGCCGTCACGAAGCCTCTTCCGCCCCGGCCAGGGTGGCGGCAAAGTGCGAACCGTTTGCAATTTTGCCGATGAGGACGCGATGAGGGGTCTGGTGTGGGGACTGGCGCTGGCGCTGGCATGGGCCGTGCCGGCGACGGCGGAACAGGTGCGGGTGACCTTCCTGCACGTCAACGACATCTATGAATACCACGCCCGCGACGGCGTCGGCGGGCTGGCCGAACTGTCCACCCTGCTGAAGCGGCGCGAGGCGGTGGTGCCCAACCCGCTGCGCACCTTCGGCGGCGACCTGCTGTCGCCGTCGCTGGCCTCCAACCTGACCAAGGGCGCCCATCTGATCGCGCTGTTCAACCAGCTCGACCCGGTGGCGGCGGTGCCCGGCAACCACGAATTCGATTTCGGCCCCGAGGTGTTCGCGGCGCGGATCGCCGAATCCCGCTTTCCCTGGATCGGCAGCAACGTGCTCGGCCCCGACGGGAAGCCGTTCGGGGGGATGATCGCCCGCCGCATCGTCACCAAGGGCGGGGTCAAGGTCGGCTTCCTCGGCATCCTGACCGCCCAGACCGCCAACCTCGCCGTCGGCGGCGGGGTCCGCTTCGCCGACGAGACCGAGACCGCCCGCGCCGCCGCCCGCGCCCTGCGCGCCGAGGGGGCCGAGCTGGTGGTGGCGCTGACCCACCTCGATTTCGACCAGGACCGCGCCCTGGCCCGCGCCGTGCCGGAGATCGACCTGATCCTCGGCGGCCACGACCACGACCCGATGGCGATCCAGGAAGGCGGCGCGCTGGTGCTGAAGGCCGGCTCGGACGCGCACTGGCTGGGCGAGGTCGAGATGGTGGTCGATCGCCCCGACCCCGGCACCACCGGCAAGACCCGCGTCTTCCCCGCCGACTGGCGGTTCGAGGCGGTGCGCGACCTGCCGGCCGACCCGGCGCTGGCCCCGACCATCGCCGCCACCGACGCCCTGCTGGCCGACGGTCTCGACCGGCCGCTGGCCACCCTCGCCCGCCCGCTCGACAGCCGCACCGTCCTGGTGCGGAGCGAGGAGGCGGCGCTGGGCGACCTGTTCGCCGACGCCCTGCGCGCCCAGTTCGGCGCCGACGCCGCCCTGATCAATGGCGGCGGCCTGCGCGGCAACCGGCTCTATCCCGCCGGCACCACCCTGACCCGCCGCGACGTGCTGACCGAGCTGCCGTTCGGCAACGTGGCGATGCTGGTCGAGCTGAGCGGGGCCGAGCTGCGCGCCGCGCTGGAAAGCGGGCTGGCCAAGGTCGAGAGCAAGGCCGGGCGGTTCCCCCAGGTGTCGGGGCTGCGGCTGCGCTACGACCCGGCCGCCCCGGCCGGACGCCGGCTGGGCCCGGTCGAGATCGGCGGCCAGCCGCTCGACGAGTCACGCCGCTACCGGGTGGCGATCACCGACTACCTCGCCAAGGGCGGCGACGGCTATGCCCCGCTCGCCGCCGCGCGGGTGCTGATCGACGCCAGCGCCGGCCCGTTGCTGGCCAACGTCGTTGCCGACCATCTGGTCCGGCTCGGCCGGGTCGATCTCGCCCCCGACGGCCGGATCGCCCCCACGCGGTAACACCGGCCGCCCTTTGAACTGATCCGTTCGGCGGCCGGCCAGCCCGCGCGGCGTCTGAGCGTCACCGTCTCGGCCTGAACTGACCCAACGGGTCAGTTCATTGGCCGGGCGGTACTAAGAGCGCCCGGCCCATGAAGGGGGCCGGCATCATGCACGGTGGCCGAGGGGGGGGGCATGGCCGCGATGCCCCCCTTTCGCCCCTCGCGGGAATGAGCTAGCTTCCGTCCCCGAAGGGGAGAGGAAAACGCATGACCTCGCAAGATTTGGTTCAGACCGGGAAGCGCGTTTTCCCGATACTTTGGCTGTATGCCCTCACCGTCATCCTTGCCCATGGCACCCGAATGTTTGTCCCGACATTCGGCGGCGACGACTGGCACGCCATTGTTCGCCCTGATTTTCAGTACGGCCTGATCGTTGCCATCGGCCGCTGGATGAACCTGCTGGTCTGGCGTCTGGCCGATGGCAACAGCTTTGGCCCAGCGACCGGGGTCGCCGTGCTGTCGCTGGCGCTGCTTTTCCTGGCCCTGGCCTGTTGCCGCGCGCTGGGGATCCGGCGGCCGGGGATCATCGTCGCCTTCGCCGCGCTGCTGGTCAGCTTTCCGATCATGGCGGAGACCTTTTCCTTCAAACAGAACCACTTCCCCAATGCCGCCGGCATCCTGCTGGCGACCGGGGGCGGGCTGATGACGATCGAGGCCTGGACCTGCCTGGGCCGTGGCGCGCGGCGGGCCGCCCTGCTCCGTTCGGTGGCGGCGGTGGTGTGCATCACCCTGTCGTCGGCCTGTTCCCAGCAGACGATGCACTTCACCGTCGCCCTGCTGCTGGCCCATCTGGTCGGGCTGTCCCGGCAGCCGGCGCCGGCAGCGATCGGGCGCCGGGAGGCGCGGGGGCTGCTGTTCGGGCTGGCCATCCTGGCGGCCGGACTGACGGTTTACGCGGTGTCGGTGCCCCTGTCGCAGCATCTGCTCGACATCCCCACCTTCAGCGGGCGCGGCGGGCACAGCATGGGTGCGGGCATGGTCCAGTCGCCGGAGGAACTGGCGCAGGGGGTGCGGAGCTTCCTCACCGGATGGGGCAGCTTTCTGTTCCTGTCCACCCACCTGTTCCCCCTGCCGTTGAAGCTGGCCTTTTACGCCGCCCTGGCGGTCTGTCTGGTCCTCGCCCCGCGCTGGCGGGAACGGATCTGCCTTGCCGTCTGCACCCTGCTGATGCTGGCCCTGCCCTTTGCGCTGGCGATCGTCCGGGTCGAGGCGGTCTTCCGCTTCACGGCGATCATCGCCCTGGCGGTGCCTTACGCGATGGTCTTCGCCCTGATGGCCGACCATCTGCACCGGCGGCGACGCGGACGCTGGGCCTGCGCCGCCCTGATCGGGATGACGCTGCTGTTCTGCTTCGAACAGAACAAGGCCAGCCTGTCCACCGTCCTGCTCAACCAGCGCGACCGGGCGGTTGCCGCCCGGATCCTGACCCGGTTGCAGGCGGCGCCGGAATTCGCCCCCTTCGCCACCACGGGGGTGCTGCCCATCCTGGTCGTCGGCCAGCTGGAGGACCGGATGCCGCCCTACCCCTTCGCGCCGGATTCGCCCGACGCGCCGCCCCCGCAGAATTACTCGATCGACAGTTGCGGCGTATTCAATTGCTCCATCGGCCGGCTCGAACCGTTGCTGCAACTGATCGGAGAGGCAACGATGCGCTATCCGGTGTCGGTCTGGCAGCACCGTCCGGCCGAGATGACCGACCCGGCCCTGTCCGACCGGATCGCCGCGGCGCCGCCCTGGCCCGCGCCCGGCTCGATGATCTGGACCGCCGACGGCGTCGTGCTGGTGCTGGGCCGGACCGCCCCCCAGCGGCCTGCCCCGTGACTGAGGCTGGCGCGCGGCGGGAAGGGGAGACCTGACTACCCGAAATCAAGCGCGCGGCGACAGGCGGGCAGCAGCCGCGACACCCGGTCGAGATCGAGGGTGAGGGGGTCGCCATATCGCCACGCCTTCCGCCCGCTCCGCCGCCGCCGCCCGGGCGAACGGCAGGTGAAAATCGCGGTGGATCGAGCGGCGGATCACCATCGACCGCTCCGGCACGATGATCTGCGCGAAGGCCTGCGGCTGGTTGGTCACCACCACCTGCCCCGCCAGCCCGAGCAGCTCGAAAAAGCGCTGGATGAAGGCCGGCACCGCCTGCCCCGGCTGGGTGTGCTGGAACAGGATCGGTCCGGTGAAGCCATGACGCAGCGGCCACCACAGCCGGTTGGTGGATTCGAGCAGGAAATGGCCGAAATGGGGGAACAGCAGGCCGCCATAGACCGCCGGACCGGGCCGGACCGGCACCTCGGCCGGATCGATCGCGGCCGGATCGTGGGGCTCGGTCCAGGGCCCGGCGGCGCGGTCGAGCATCGACAGCGGGCAGACCGTGCCCGAGCGGCGGTAGACCCCCGCCTGCCAGCGGGTGATCGGCTGGCCGTCGCGGCCGGTCCGCGCCAGCGGACGACAGGGCGGCACCCAGCCCGGCTCGACCGCCAGCGGCGCCTCGCCCACCGGCGGCAGCGGTTCGACCCGGGGCGAGTCCGCCTCCCCGCCGAACACCAGGATCCCCCCCATCCGTCCCCCCTCGCGCCGACACCGCCGATGCGGGCTCCGCCCGCTTCCCAGACGCGCTGGAATACCGTACCCTGCCGCCGAAGATAAGCGAAAGCTGTCGATCGGACGGACGGAAATCATCAAAAATGGAAAATCCCTTCGTGAAGGCGATCATCGTGCCGGGAAAGGACAGCGTGCGTCCCTCCGGCGTCGAGGATCAGGCGGAGGGGCGACGATGAGCGCCCCAACGGCGAGGAAACCGGCCCCGACGCGACCGGGGCGGGGCTAGCGATGGCGCGGGTCTTCGTGGTCGGCGCCTACATTCCCAATGGCGGCACCCTGATGGCCTATCACCTCGGCCGCATCCTCCAGCAGGATTTCGGGCTGGAGGGCTGGGCGGTGCGGGTGGGCGGAGAATCGCCCGACCACGGCATCTTCGCCTACGACCCGGTGTTCCCGTCGATCGACCTCGACGCCCTGCCCGCCACCATCCGCGATGAGGACGTGCTGATCGCCAATCCGTCCTTCTCGGCCCATTGCCTCGGGCTGCGCTGCGCCGGGCGCAAGGTGATGTACGTCCAGGGCTTCACCACCTTCGACCTGCTCGACGGCCATTTCGACCTCTATGTCAGCGTCAGCCGGGTCGTCCACGACTTCATCCGCAATCTCTACGGCATCGACAGCGAAGTCATTCCCCCCTTCATCCGCCCCGACAGCTTCCCCACCCCGCCACCCTGGCCGGACCGGCCGGAGGGCGGCGTGCTGCTGCACAACAAGGGCCACGGGCAGCGCCAAACGCTGCTGCTGGAACGGTTCCGCCAGTTGGTCGCCCGCCGCCGGCCCGGTCTGGTGCTGGAACCGCTGCCGCAGGGCAAGATCCGCCAGCCGGACTTCGCCGCCCGGCTGGGGCAGGCGCGCCACCTGCTGTCGCTGTGCCCGGCCGAGGGTTTCGGCCTGATCCCGCTCGAGGCAATGGCGATGGGCACCACCGTGATCGGCTTCGACGCCTTCGGCGGGCGCGACTATCTCCGCCCCGGCGACAATTGCGAAAGCGTCCCCTGGCCACGGCTGGAGGCGCTGGCCGACCGCCTGCTCGACCTGCTCGACCAGCCGGAGCGGGCCCGGACCCTGGCCGAGCGGGGCCGCGCCACCGCCCTGGCCGACCGCTTCACCCCGGCGCATTTCCGCGCCGCCTGGGGCGCGCAGTTCGAACGCCTGCTGGGAGGGCGGCGGTGACCACCCTGCTGCTGACCGGGCTGCCGCGCTCGGGCACCACCCTGGCCTGCGCCCTGCTCAACGCCTGCCCCGACACCGTCGCCCTGGCCGAGCCGCTGCGGCTGGAACGGCACGGCGACCGCGCCCGCGCCGTCGCCGAGATCGAGGCCTTCCTCGCCGCCGCCCGCCGGCAATTGCGCGAGGAGGGCCAGGCCCCGTCGCTGCATGTCGGCGGCATCATCCCCGACAATTGGGCGGCCGAGCCCACCGCCGCCCCCGGCCGCCGCCCGTCGCGGGCGGAACGCGGGCTGGTGCGCTTCGCCCAGCCGCTTTCGGCCGATTTCACCCTGATCGTCAAGCATCCGGGCGAGTTCAGCGCCCTGCTCGACCTGCTGGCGCCGCGCCTTCCGCTGCTGGCCCTGGTGCGCGACCCGCTGGCGGTGCTGGCCTCGTGGCAGACGGTCGATTTTCCGGTCGGCACCGGCCACCTCCCCGCCGCCGAGGCCTTCAACCCGGAACTGGCCGCCCTGCTGGCCGGGATCGACCGGCCGCTGGCCCGCCAGGTCGCCCTGCTCGACTGGCTGCTGCGGCGCTATCGCGCCCTGCTCGGGCCGGAGCGGATCCTGCGCTACGAGGATCTGACCACCGACCCGGCGGCGGCGCTGGCCCGCTTCGGCGTGCGGCCACCGGCGGTGGGGCGGACCCTCGCCCCGCTCGATCCCGCCCGCCGCTATCCCTCGGTCGATCTGCGCCCGCTCGCCGCCGCCCTGCTGCCGATCGCCCCGACCTGCGAGGCGTTCTATCCCGGCTTCGCCGCCGCCCTGCACCGCCGGTTGTGAACCGGGCCGGGGCGCTCGACCACCGAGACGGGCAAAAACTCGACGCGGTCTATGGCGTCCGCAACAGTCGGCGTTTCCATCACTAGGTATTTTAATCCCTCGGGTAATGCGTCAGTATGGCGTGCCTCGCCCGTATCAAGGGAGTTAACCACCGATGTCCACCACCGCCGAACGGAAGGCGCAGAAGGCGCTGCAATATCTCCAGTCCGCCCGCGAGGTCGCGGCGGAGATGGAGCGGCTGCGCGGCGCCCTGGGCGAAACCAGCCTGCCGGCGGGGGAACGCCGCCGGATCGGCGACGACCTCAACGACGCCACCATCCGGCTGTGCAACCTGATCTCGCTGGCGATGGGCGAAATCGACCAGAGCGGCGAGGCCAGCCTGCGCGCCCGCTTCAATCAGGTGCTCGATCAGGTGCGCGGCCGCTGGGTCGAACTGCATCTCGGCCAGATGGCGGACCGGGTGCGCCAGATCGACCGGGTGGTGGCGGAAACCCTGTCCTCCGGCCTGTGCCGGCTCGGCCTCGCCCGCCGGCTGGAGCAGGCCTTCTCCGAGGTCCGCGCCACCCTCGAGGCGATGGGCACCGAGCCGGTCGAAGGGCTGGAACCCGGCTATCTCGACGATCTGTCGTCACGAATCAGCGTGCTGGCGACGCTCGAAACGGATACCTTCGGTCTGCTCGATCTCAACCGGCCGCGCGGCCGGTGAGGCCCGTGATTCCGGAGCCCGCCCGATGCCCGACCTTGCCGACCCGTCCCTGCTGCGCCGCGAAACCCTGATCGACGGCCAATGGGGCGGCGCCGCCTCCGGCGCCACCCTGGCGGTGATCGACCCCGCCGACGGGCGCGAGATCGCCACCGTTCCCGCCCTCGGGCCCGAGGACGCCCGCCGCGCCATCGCCGCCGCCGAACGCGCCTTCCCCGCCTGGGCCGCCCGCACCGCCGCCGAACGCGGCCGCATCCTGCGCCGCTGGGCCGAACTGATCCTCGAACACCAGGACGACCTCGCTCGCCTGCTCAGCGCCGAGCAGGGCAAGCCGCAGGCCGAGGCGCGCGGCGAGATCGCCTACGGCGCCAGCTTTTTCGACTGGTTCGCCGAGGAAGGCCGCCGCGTCTATGGCGAGGTGATCCCCGAACCCGCCGCCGGCAAGCGCCTCCTCGTCACCAAGCAGCCGGTCGGGGTGGTCGCCGCCATCACGCCGTGGAACTTCCCCAGCGCGATGATCACCCGCAAATGCGCCCCGGCCCTGGCCGCCGGCTGCACCGTGGTGCTGAAGCCGGCCGAGGCGACGCCGCTGTCGGCGCTGGCGCTGGCGGTGCTGGCCGAACGCGCCGGCCTGCCGCCCGGGGTGCTCAACATCGTCACCACCGCCGACCCCGCCGCGATCGGCGCCGAACTGACCGCCAGCCCGGTGGTGCGCAAGCTCAGCTTCACCGGCTCGACCGCCACCGGCCGGCTGCTGATGCGGGCCTCGGCCGACACCGTCAAGCGGCTCAGCCTGGAGTTGGGCGGCAACGCCCCGCTGATCGTGTTCGACGACGCCGACCTCGATCAGGCGGTGGCCGGCGCCCTCGCCTGCAAGTTCCGCAATTCCGGCCAGACCTGCGTCTGCGCCAACCGCATCCTGGTCCAGGACGGCATCCACGATGCCTTCGCCGCCCGCTTCGCCGCCGCCGCCGCCGCGCTGCGGGTCGGGCCGGCCAGCGACCCCGCCAGCCAGCAGGGGCCGCTGATCTCCGCCGCCGCCGTCGCCAAGGTCGAACGCCTGCTGTCCGACGCGGTCGAACGCGGCGCCCGGGTGCTGACCGGCGGCCGCCGTCACCCGCGCGGCGGCACCTTCTTCGAGCCGACCGTGCTCGACCGCGTCACCGCCGCGATGGCGATCACCCGCGAGGAAATCTTCGGCCCGGTCGCGCCGCTGCTGCGATTCGGCGGCGAGGCCGAAGCCGTCCGTCTCGCCAACGACACCGAATACGGGCTGGCCGCCTATTTCTTCAGCCGCGACGTCGGCCGGGTCGCCCGCGTCTCCCGCGCGCTCGAATACGGCATCATCGGCATCAACGATACCGCCATCTCCACCGAGGTCGCCCCGTTCGGCGGCATGAAACAATCCGGCCTCGGCCGCGAGGGCTCGCGCCACGGCATCGAGGAATTCCTCGAAATCAAATATCTCAGTCTCGGCGGGCTCTGAGCCCCCCGGACCGCGCCGGTCGGCGGGCTCCCGCCCGCACCCGGCCGGGGCGAGGCCCCGGACCCCCCTCTTTTTTCTTATATATCCATAGTCGTGGTTTTGCTATGCCTGTGGCATGGGACTGGCGGAATGTGATAGAAGGAGGAATCCCCTCCCCATCAACCGACCGGAGATGATCCATGGCGGATCGGATATTGATCGCCGACGACGAAGCCTTCAGCCGCCGGATGGTGGCCAGCATGCTGCGCGAGGACTGGCCGGACGGGGTGACGGCGGTCGCCAGCAGCGCCGAGGCGCTGATCGAGCTGACCGGGCCGACCGCCAACCGGATCAAGATGCTGATTTCCGACTTCAACATGCCGGGGATCAACGGTCTGCAATTGCTGAAGGCGATCCGGCTGGGGGTGGACGGGGTGCGACGCGACCTGCCGGTGATGCTGCTGACCGGCCATGCCGACCGCGCCCTGATCGGGATGGCGCTGGCGCTCGACGCCGACGCCTTCCTCGCCAAGCCGATCGCCAAGGGCACCCTGCGCGACAAGATCGCCCGGGTGCTGGCGGCGCCGCGCAGCATCAAGCCGATCGAGGCCTACGCCCTGATCAACCCGCGCGAGGACATGCTGGTCCATTGGCGCGAAGGCGACAGCCCCGCCGCCGCCCCGGTCCCCGACGCGGACTCCGGCCCGTCGATCAGCCTGCCCCTGGCCGAGGTGCCGGAGGATTCGATCCTGGCGGCGCCGATCCGCTTCCCCGACGGCACCGACGTGGTCCCCGCCGGCCGCCGCCTCGGCCGCGCCCTGCTCGACCGCCTCGCCGACCTCAAGGCGATGGGCCTGCCGGTCGAACCGGTCCATATCCAGACCCAGTAAGCCGGGATCCAAGGGCCCATGGCCCTTGGCGGGTGCGGGCAGCGCCCGCGCCAGGGGGGCACAAGCCCCCCCCAAGACGATGCCGTTGCAGTTATTGCATTTGAACCATATATTTCAGATGCGATCCTTAACGGAGCACCCACCATGCGTTCGCCCGGCGACACGCCCTTCATGACTGAAAATGAAGGCGAAACCGCCATGGCTCACACTCTGAGCCATACGTTGGCCGGGCTGTTCGCGTTGGCGCCGCCCCGGCTGGAGGCGACGATCACCGTCAACGGTCAGAAGTTGGCGATTCCGCTCGCCACCGTTTCCCTGCTGGCCAAGGCGGCCGGTCTGATGGCGGGCGGGCACCCGGTCGATGTCGTCGCCGTTGATCGGGAGATGTCCGCGCAGGAAGCGGCGGACCTCCTCAAGGTATCGCGGCCTTATCTGATGAACCTGCTGAACCAGGGGATCCTGCCGTTTCGCAAGGTCGGCGCGCATCATCGCCTCCCCTACGAGGCCGTCATCGCCTACAAGCGCGAGCAGGAGCCGCGACGGCGGGCGGCGTTGGACGCGCTGGCGGCCGAAACCCAAACGCGTGAAGGGTGATGCCCCTCTGAATGGAAACCGCCGTTCTCGATGCCTGCGTGCTGTTCCGGGGCGGCATGCGGGATTTTCTGCTGTCGCTGGCCGAGGCGACCCTCTTCTCTCACCCGAGCGTCGCCGCAAACGCCTTGATCGCCTCGAACTCGGCGGCGGCCTGATGTTCCCAGGCGGCGAGCTGCTCGAACGGAGTTTCGGCCGCGCCCTGTTCGATGTCCATCAGCAGCGCGGCCAGGGCGGGGGCGCAGGCGTTGCGGGCGGCGCCCTTGCCGGCGTGGGCGGCGAAGCGGATCGCGGCGCGGTCGCCGGCGGCCAGCGCGATCGCCAGGGCGTCGCCGCTGGCGGGATAGGCCTCGACGAAGAATCCCACCACCTCGGCCAGCAGCGAGGGATCGTCGTCGCCCAGCAGCCCGGCCAGCGCGGCGAGGTCGAGCGGCACGGCCGGCGCGGCGGCCGGGGGCGGGACCTCGGCCGCCGGCGCGGGTTCGGGTTCAGGCGCGGGTTCAGGCGCGGGCTCGGGCGCGGGCTCGGGCGCCGGCTCGGGCGCCGGCTCGGGCGCCGGCTCGGGCGCCGGCTCGGGCGCCGGCTCGGGTTCGGGCGGGGCGGCGTCGGCGTCGGCCGGCGGCGACGGCAGGTGGCGGTCGAGCATCGCCGCCAGCTTGTCGATCGCCACCGGCTTGCTGAGATAATCGTCCATCCCGGCGCGGCGGCAGGTTTCGGCGTCGCCCGGCAAAGCGTTGGCGGTCAGGGCGAGGATCGGCAGGCGGCGGCCGCCGCTGTCCGCCTCGGCGGCGCGGATCCGCATCGTCAGGTCGTAGCCATCGAGCACCGGCATGAAGCAATCGGTCAGCAGCAGGCCGTAGGACACCTCGTGCAGCGCCTTCCACGCCGCCTCGCCCTCCTCGACGATGTCGAAGCGATGGCCGAGCCGGTCGAGCTGCTTGCCGATCACCAGCCGGTTGGTGGGATTGTCCTCGGCCACCAGGATCAGCCGGCCGGCGGCCAGCGCCTGCTCGCGGGTCAGCAGCGGGCGCGGCGGCGGCGCGGCCTCGGCGGTGGCGGCGGCTTCGCCGGCCGCCCCCGGCTGGCGCCCGGTGGCAACGGCGACGGCGCGGATCAGCGAGCCGCTGCGCAGCGGCTTGGCCAGCACCGCCCCCAGCCCGCGCGCCGCCCGCAGCGGGGCCAGCGCCTCGGGCCGGCCGGGGGTGGTGATCAGGGTGGCGGCGGGGGCGACGCCCAGCCGGTCGAGCGCCGCCTCGATCTCCGGCCCGTCGTCGATCAGCAGCAGGTTGGGCCGCAGGCCGGATTCGGCCAGGGCGGCGACGGCCTGGTCGGCATCGGCCGCCGCCACCACCTGGGCGCCGTGGCGGGCCAGGATGTCGGCGACGCAGCGGCGGGCGGTGGGCTGGTCATCCACCACCAGCACGGTCAGGCCGGCGCAGTCGCGCCGCCGTGGCGGCAGCTCCTCCGGCAGCAGCCGCAGCGGGGCGGTGAACCAGAAGGTCGAGCCCTGCCCCTCGACGCTGTCGACGTCGATGCCGCCGCCCATCATCTCGACCAGCCGGCGGCAGATCGACAGGCCGAGCCCGGTCCCGCCAAAGCGCCGGGTGGTCGAGGCGTCGGCCTGGGTGAACGGGGTGAACAGCCGCTGGCGCTGCTCCTCGCTGAGGCCGATGCCGGTATCGGTCACCGCGAACCGCACCGCCACCCACTGGTCAAACCGCTCGGCCAGCGTCACTTCCAGGCTGACCGAGCCCTGCTCGGTGAACTTGATGGCGTTGCCGATCAGGTTGATCAGGATCTGGCGCAGCCGCACCGGGTCGCCCAGGCAGCTTTCCGGCAGGGTCGGGTCGATGTGCCAGGCCAGTTCCAGCCGGCGGTCGCGGGCGCGGTGGGCCAGCATCTCGACCGTGCATTCGATCATCTCGCCGAGGGTCAGCGGGATGGTCTCCAGGTCGAGCCGCCCCGCCTCGATCTTCGACAGATCGAGGATGTCGTCGATGATCGCCAGCAGCGACTGGGCCGAATTGCGGATCACCCCCACCACCTCGCGCTGCTCGCCGTCGAGCGGGGTGGTGTGCAGCACGTCGAGCATCCCGAGCACCCCGTTCATCGGGGTGCGGATCTCGTGGCTCATCGTGGCGAGGAACATCGACTTGGCCTGATTGGCCCGCTCCGCCTCCTCCTTGGCCTTCTTCAGTTCGGCCTCGGTGTGCTTGCTCTCGGTGATGTCGTTGAGGCCGATCAGGATGCGGTTGCGCTCCTCGACATGGATCACCTGACCGGACAGCCGGGCCCAGAAGATCTCGCCGTAATCGGTGGTGAACTGGGTTTCGAAATTATCGACGAAGCCGCCGTTGCGGAGCTGGTCGCGGAAGGCATCGCCGGCGGCGGTGCCGATGTAATCGTCGAACAGCTTCTCGCCGCCCGGGGCGCCCTCGACCAGTTCCGAGCCGCGCCGGTTGACCCGGATCACCCGGCCGCTGTCGGCATCGACCAGCAGCATCGCCAGCGGCGCCCCCTCGAAGAAGCGGCGCAGCATCTCCTCGGCCTGCTTGCGGTCGGTGATGTCGGAAATGCCGACCAGGACGCAGCGTTCCTCGGCCAGGGTGACGATCTGGCCCGACAGCGCCACCGGCAGCAATTCGCCGTAGGCGGTGGTGATGCGCAGTTCGTAATCCTCGAGATAGCCGCCCTCGCTGAGCCGGGCGCTGAAATCGCGGTAGGTTTCCGCCCCGATCAGCCGGTTGAACCGGCCGGCGCGCCCGCCGACGTCGAACAGCTCGGCGGCGCGGCCGTTGGCCAGGATGGTCTCGCCGGTGGCATGGCGATAAAGCAGCATCGGCAGCGGCGCGCCGTTGAACAGGCATTCGATCCGCTCGCGGTCGAGCTTCTGGCCGCTGAGGTCCTGGATCCAGGCGATGGTGGCCTCGACCCCGTTGAAGCGGGTCTGGTCCCAGGTCATCAGCGCCCAGAAATCGGTGCCGGACATCCGCCGCATCCGCAGCTCGACCTCGCGCACCGCCCCCTTGCGCTCGTAGATCCCGAGCAGCCGGGCGTGGTGGTCGGGATGGGCGTAGAGCACCGCCACCGCGCTGTCGAGCAGCAGCGCGCGCGGCAGGCCGAACAGCCGCTCCGCCTGGGGGTTGCCGTACATCACCTGCCCGTCGCCGTCGAACACCAGCACCGCCAGCGGACAGCCTTCCAGCATCCGCATCAGCCCGAGCGGGCTGGGGCCGGTTCTGGTGGCGGGTGAAGTCGAGGCAGCTTCCATCCCGAGGCACTCCCGATGCGACGGGGGGAGCGCCGCGCCGCCGCCGGCCCGGTTTCCACCACCCGATTCCCGGCAAATGGGCGTTGCGCGCGCTTTTTCCCAGCCCCGGCGCGTCTTAAAAAACTCTCCTTTCAAATCAATTTTTTATAATGTTTTTTGGAGCGGAATATCCTTTTCCGCCTGTGGGAAATCCTCTAGGATCGTCGCCCGGAACATAACCTGAACGGCATTCATCGGCGATGAGCGGCTTCATCCGGGTGCGCGGCGCGCGCGAACACAATCTCCAGACCATCGACATCGATATCCCGCGCGACCGGCTGGTGGTGATCACCGGCCTGTCGGGCTCGGGCAAATCCTCGCTGGCGTTCGACACCATCTATGCCGAGGGCCAGCGCCGCTACGTCGAATCGCTGTCGGCCTATGCCCGCCAGTTCCTCGAACTGATGCAGAAGCCCGACGTCGAGAGCATCGAGGGCCTCAGCCCGGCGATCTCGATCGAGCAGAAAACGACGTCGCGCAACCCGCGCTCGACCGTCGGCACCGTCACCGAGATCTACGATTACATGCGCCTGTTGTGGGCCCGGGTCGGCGTGCCGCACTCGCCCGCCACCGGCCTGCCGATCGAAAGCCAGACCGTCAGCCAGATGGTCGATCGGGTCGAGGCGATGGACGAGGGCACCCGGCTCTATCTGCTGGCCCCGGTGGTGCGCGGCCGCAAGGGCGAATACCGCAAGGACCTGCAAGACCTCCAGAAGCGCGGCTTCCAGCGGGTCAAGGTCGATGGCACGCTGTACGAGATCGACGCGGTGCCGGCGCTCGACAAGAAGAAGAAGCACGACATCGAGGTGGTGGTCGATCGGCTGGTGGTGCGGCCGGGGATGGGCAACCGGCTGGCGGATTCGCTCGAAACCGCGCTGGCGCTGTCGGACGGGCTGTGCTTGGCCGAAAACGCCGAGACCGGCGAGCGCACCACCTTCTCCGCCAAGTTCGCCTGCCCGGTGTCCGGCTTCACCATCGAGGAGATCGAGCCCCGGCTGTTCTCGTTCAACAACCCGTTCGGCGCCTGCCCCTCCTGCGACGGGCTCGGGGTGCGGCTCTATTTCGATCCCGAGCTGGTGGTGCCCAACCCCGATCTGTCGCTGCGCGAGGGGGCGATCGCCCCCTGGGCCGCCGGGCCGACCGCGCGCTATTACCAACAGACCCTGCTCGGCCTCGCCACCCATTACCGCTTCAGCCTCGACGCGCCGTGGGCCAGCCTGCCCGAGCCGGCCAAGGCGGTGATCCTGCACGGTTCGGGCCGCGAGGAAATCAGCATCGATTACGAGGACGGCTTCCGCGACATCCATACCCGCAAGGCGTTCGAGGGGGTGATCCCCAACCTCGCCCGCCGCTACCGCGAGACGGATTCGGCCTGGATGCGCGAGGAACTGGCCCGGTTCCAGTCCAGCGCCCCGTGCGAGGCCTGCGGCGGCGCCCGCCTCAAGCCCGAGGCGCTGGCGGTCAAGATCCAGGGCCTGACCATCAGCCAGTCGGCCGAGATGTCGATCCTGGCCGCGCGCGACTGGTTCGGCGGGCTGGAACAGGCGCTGCGCCCCAAGGACCGCGAGATCGCCCGCCGCATCCTGCGCGAGATCAACGACCGGCTCGGCTTCCTGGTCGATGTCGGGCTCGATTACCTGACGCTGGCGCGCGGCTCGGGCTCGCTGTCGGGCGGCGAAAGCCAGCGCATCCGCCTCGCCAGCCAGATCGGCTCCGGCCTGACCGGGGTGCTGTACGTGCTCGACGAGCCGTCGATCGGGCTGCACCAGCGCGACAACGACCGCCTGCTCGCCACCCTCAAGCGGCTGCGCGACCTCGGCAACACCGTGATCGTGGTCGAGCATGACGAGGACG
This sequence comes from Phaeospirillum tilakii, assembly GCF_042683125.1. NCBI lineage: Bacteria > Pseudomonadati > Pseudomonadota > Alphaproteobacteria > Rhodospirillales > Rhodospirillaceae > Phaeospirillum > Phaeospirillum tilakii. Next base: position 55,419 of record NZ_JBHUIY010000004.1, on the reverse strand, counting down.
CCATCCGCACCGCCGACCATCTGATCGACATGGGGCCGGGCGCCGGGGTCCATGGCGGCCGGGTGGTCGCCGAGGGCACCCCCGCCGAGGTGATGGACCATCCCGACAGCCTGACCGGGGCCTATCTGACCGGCCGGCGGCAGGTGCCGTTGCCCCCCATCCGCCGCCCCGGCAGCGGCGCCCGCCTCGCCTTGATCGGCGCGCGCGGCAACAACCTCAAGGACGTCACCCTGTCGATCCCGCTCGGCACCCTGACCTGCGTCACCGGCGTGTCGGGCGGCGGCAAATCGACCCTGGTGATCGAAACCCTCTACAAGGCGCTGGCCCGCCGCCTGATGGGCGCGCGCGAACAGCCGGCCCCGTTCGACCGCATCGAGGGGGTCGAGCATCTCGACAAGATCATCGACATCGACCAGAGCCCGATCGGCCGGACCCCGCGTTCGAATCCAGCCACTTACGCCGGAGCCTTCACCCCGATTCGCGACTGGTTCGCCGAACTGCCCGAGGCCCGCGCCCGCGGCTACAAGCCCGGCCGCTTCTCGTTCAACGTCAAGGGCGGCCGCTGCGAGGCCTGCCAGGGCGACGGCGTCATCAAGATCGAGATGCACTTCCTGCCCGATGTTTACGTGCAATGTGATGTCTGCAAGGGCAAACGCTACAACCGCGAAACCCTGGAAATATCCTTCAAGGGCAAGACCATCGCCGACGTTCTTGATATGACGGTCGAGGAAGCGGCCACCTTCTTCGAGGCGGTGCCGGCGATCCGCGACCGGATGGTAACGCTGCAACGGGTCGGGCTCGGCTACATCCGCCTCGGCCAGCAGGCCACCACCCTGTCCGGCGGCGAGGCCCAGCGGGTCAAGCTGGCCAAGGAACTGGCCCGCCGCGCCACCGGGCGGACCCTCTACATCCTCGACGAACCGACCACCGGGCTGCATTTCGAGGATGTCCGCAAGCTGCTCGAAGTGCTCCAGGCCCTGGTCGAGGCCGGCAACACCATCGTCGTGATCGAGCATAATCTGGAGGTGATCAAGACCGCCGACTGGATCGTCGATCTCGGCCCCGAAGGCGGCGACGGCGGCGGCCGCATCGTCGCCGAAGGCACCCCGGAACAGGTCGCCGAGAATCCCGAGTCCCATACCGGGCGCTATCTCGGCCCGGTCCTGGCCCGGCATCACCCGAAGAAGTAAAAAGACGCGGGCTCTGCCCGCACCCGCCAAGGGCCGCAAGGCCCTTGGATCCCTTTCCTTGCCCTTCGCGCGGCAAACATCCGCGCCCAAGCTGAAAGGCCGGTCCGCGCCCGACCACCAATGGGTTCCAAGGGCCTTGCGGCCCTTGGCGGGTGTGGGCGGAGCCCACATCACATCGCCCCGGGGCGCGCGGGCACCTCCCTGCCCTTCTCCACCTCCGCGCGTCATAAATCTACCACATGCGTAGACTTATCCTATTGACACCGACTCGGTTTGGTGTGAAATTCCCGCCATCCCCTTTGCGGAGCAAGGAGCCCGAGGCAGATGTCCGTCAAAAGCAGCAATCCGGAAACCATCGTCCTGCATGCCGGCTATCGTGCCGACCCCACCACCGGCTCCGTCGCGGTCCCGATTCATCAGACCACCTCGTACCAGTTCCACAATGCCGAGCACGCCGCCAATCTGTTCGGGCTGAAGGAGCTGGGCAACATCTACACCCGCATCATGAACCCGACCACCGACGTGCTGGAGCAGCGTCTGGCCGCGCTGGAAGGCGGCGTGGCGGCGTTGGCGGTGTCGTCGGGTCAGGCGGCCAGCACCTTCTCGATCCTCAACGTCGCCCAGGCCGGAGACAATTTCGTCACCTCGACCGATCTGTATGGCGGCACCTGGAACCTGTTCGCCAACACCTTCAAGCAGTTCGGCATCGAGGCCCGCTTCGTCGATCCGACCGACCCCGAGGCCTTCGCCCGCGCCACCGACTCGAAGACCCGGGCGTGGTATGCCGAGACCCTGCCCAACCCCAAGCTCAACGTGTTCCCGATCGCCGAGGTCGCGGCGCTGGGTGACAAGCTGGGGGTGCCGCTGATCGTTGACAACACCGCCGCCCCGGTGATCGCCAAGCCGTTCGAGCAGGGCGCCCACATCGTGGTCTATTCGACCACCAAGTATATCGGCGGCCACGGCACCACCATCGGCGGCGCGATCATCGACAGCGGCAAGTTCGATTGGGAGAAGCACGCCGACCGCTTCCCGCTGCTGAACCAGCCCGATCCGTCCTATCATGGCGCGGTGTGGACCCAGGCGGTCAAGCCGCTCGGCCCGATCGCCTACATCCTGCGCGCCCGCGTCATCCTGCTGCGCGACATCGGCGCGGCGGTGACTCCGCTGGCGGCGTTCCAGACCATCCAGGGGCTGGAGACCCTGCCGCTGCGGATCCGCGAGCACAGCCGCAACGCCACCGCCGTTGCCCAGTATCTCGCCTCGCATCCCAAGGTCAGCCGGGTGATCCATCCCAGCCTCCAGACCGGCGAGCCCCGCCGCCGCGCCGACGCGGTGCTGAAGGGCGGCTTCTATGGCGGCCTGCTCGGCTTCGAGCTGAAGGACGGTGTGCTGGCCGGCCGCAACTTCATCGACAATCTGAAGCTGTTCTATCACGTCGCCAACATCGGCGACGCCCGTTCGCTGGCGATCCATCCCGCCAGCACCACCCATTCCCAGCTTTCGGGGGATGAGCAATTGGCGACTGGTGTGACGCCGGGCTATGTGAGATTGTCGATCGGTATCGAACATATCGACGACATCCTCGCCGATCTGAAGCAGGCTTTGGAGGCCATCTGAACCCGTGTCCACCATCCTTCCTCATGTCGAATTTCCTCTGACGCGACTGCGCCGCAACCGCCGGGACGATTGGTCCCGGCGGCTCTGTTCCGAACACAAGCTGTCGGTCGATGACCTGATTCTGCCGGTGTTCGTGGTCGAGGGCAGCAACGTCCGCCAGGAAATCCCCTCGATGCCGGGCGTCGCCCGGTTCTCGATCGACCTGCTGGTCGAGGAATGCCGTCGCATCGCCGATCTCGGCATCCCGGCGATCGCCCTGTTCCCCTCGGTCGATGATTCGCTCAAGACCGAGGACGCGCGCGAAGCCTACAACCCCAACAATCTGGTCTGCCGCACCGTCCGCGCGATCAAGCAGGCGCTGCCGAATCTCGGCGTGATCTGCGACGTCGCGCTCGATCCGTTCAACAGCAACGGTCAGGACGGGCTGGTGGTCGATGGCTATGTCATCAACGACCCGACCGTCGATGCCCTGCGCAAGATGGCGGTGGTCCAGGCCCAGGCCGGCTGTGACGCCGTCGCGCCGTCCGACATGATGGACGGCCGCATCCGCGCCATCCGCGAGGCGCTGGATGAGAAGGGGCTGATCGACACCCGCATCATCTCCTACGCCGCCAAGTACGCCTCGGCCTTCTACGGTCCGTTCCGCGACGCGGTCGGCTCGGGCGGGGCGCTGAAGGGCGACAAGAAGACCTATCAGATGGACCCCGCCAACTCGAACGAGGCGCTGCGCGAAATCGCCGCCGACCTGTCCGAGGGCGCCGACATGGTGATGGTCAAGCCCGGCCAGCCCTATCTCGACATCATCCGCCGGGTCAAGGACGCCTTTGGCGTGCCGACCCTGGCCTATCAGGTGTCGGGCGAGTACGCCATGCTGAAGGCCGCCGCCCTCAATGGCTGGCTCGACTGGGACAAGGTGGTGCTGGAAAGCCTGATCGGCTTCAAGCGCGCCGGGGCCGACGCGATCCTGACCTACACCGCGCCCGACGCCGCCCGCCTGCTCGCCCGCGGCCATCACTGAGCCGTAACGGCACGCGCCGCGACACGAGGCCGCCGCTCCCCGACCGGGGGGCGGCGGCCTTTCGTTTGCACGCGATAATTTGGTATCGCTCCACCCTCGAACCCGGCCGGGGCGAACCCTCGACCCAATTTTGTTTTTAAAACGAGGCGGGAATGGCGCCCCGTCTTTTGGGCTGTGCTATTCTGAAGGGAAGAACAGGCCGACAGCGCACGCCGGGGCGAGATGACGACACGGAAACACCTGCCACCTCCCACCAAATTCGGGCCCCACGGCGCGGCCCAGCCCAAAACCACCGGCCCCACCCTGGCCTACCATCGGCCGCCGCCGACCAAATTCGGCGCGGCCCCCCTCGCCGCCCTCCAGACCAGAACGGCCGCCGCACCGCCGCCCCCGCCGCCGCACCGGTTTCATGCCCCGGCGGCGGTAGCCCCCGCTTCCGCCGTCAGGCCTGGGCTGACGGTTCCGTCGGCGACGATCCAACGGATGGCCGTGGCCGACGATACGGAGGAACGGCTGGAAGACAAGGTGGTCAGGATCCTCGGGCGGCGGGGCATCCAGGTCAGCGCGGAGGAAGCGACTTTCTATGCGTTGGAGCTGACCAGAAATTCGGAAAACACCCTCATTCCGGTGCGGGGGCGCCACCGGGCCCTCAAGCTGAACCGTCTCGGAATTCTGTCGAGCGTCGCCTGGCGGCCCCCGTCGGATGCGTCACGGATGCGGGTATCGCCGTTCTTCGGGCCGGTCACCGAATCCGCCAGTTCCATGCTGACCGAAGGGCCCCGGCCGCTGACCGGCCTGATTACCCAGCAAGAAGCGACGATCGATTCGCGAACGCTGATGGATATCCCGCCCCGGCCCGGTCTGGCGGGGGTGATGGGCGGCAGCGCCGCGCTGTTGAGCGGCATCGCGAATTCCGAATGGCTGCATCTGGTTGCTCATTCCCTGGGGGGCGGCGATGTTCCGGCCAATCTGATGGCGGGGCCGCATTCGCTCAACACCGCCATGATCCCGTTCGAGCGGCTGGTCAGAACCGCCGTGCGGAAGGGATTGGCGCTCCGATATACCGTCACCTTCTTTTCCGACACTTTCGGCACGGTGTCCTATGTCCACCATGTCGAGATCAGCATCACCTTCCCAGACCACAGAACCGGCACCTGGACCCTGGAGGTCGATCAGGCGCATCCCGATGCCTTCATCAATGGGGGTGTCCTGGCCGAAATCGAGGCGGTCGCGGCACGGTTCTCGGCCTGACCTCCCCCACTCCCTCCCCCCGCCAGCGCCTCCGTCCATGAACCCGACCACACAGGCCCACCCCGATGGCGAATACACTCCATGCGTCGGTCCAGCTTGAAAGCGGCGCCGCCCTCCCCCATCTTCCTGCGCAGTGATTTAGGGCTTTAGTTATAGGGTTATTACCTTAGATTAAAACCCCTATGGGATCAATCCGGCGCGGGAGAGGTGGGGGATGATGATCAACAACCTGAAAATTCCGGCCAAGATCGGCCTCGCCTTCGCGCTGGTGCTGGTGGTGGTGCTGCTCAACAGCCTGATCAATCTGGCCGAGATGCGAGACATGAACCGGGCCGGCCGGGCCATCGCCCAGGATTGGCTGCCGAGCGTCCGCAGCCTGTCGCGGCTGGAAACGCTGCTGGTCGAGCATCGCCTCCGCGAACTGGCCCACATCACCGCCCAGACCCCGGAGGCGATGGCCGAGCAGGACGGCAAGGTCCGCGCCCAGCGCGAACAGATCGACACCGCGATCAAGACCTACCAGCCGTTGATCTCCTCGCCGGCCGAGCGCGAGGCGTTCGAGCGTTTCCTCAAGGACTGGACCGCCTACCTCGGTGCCAGCGATCAGGTGCTGGCGCTGTCGCGCCAGGACCGCAAGGCCGAGGCCCGCACCCTCCAGCTCGGCGACGGCCTCCGCTTCTATTATGACGCGCGCAAGGCGCTGACCCAGGGCATCGCCCTCAACGACCAGGGCGCGGCCCAGGCCAGCGAACGGATCGACGGCACCTATGCCGAGGCCCGCGCGGTGACCTTTGCCGCCCTGGCGGTGATCATGCTGCTGATCGTGGTGCTGGGGCTGGGGCTGCGCCAGCAGATCGCCAAACCGATCACCGCGATGACCGCGGCGATGCGCCGGCTGGCCGAGGGCGATCACGCCACCGCGATCCCGGCGCGCGACCGTGGCGACGAGATCGGGATGATGGCCGGCGCGGTCGAGGTGTTCCGCGACAACGGCCTGCGCGCCGAGCGGCTCGCCCGCGAACAGGCGGCCGAGCAGCAGGCGCGCGAGGCGCGCGGCCGCCAGATCGAGACGCTGGCCGGGTCGTTCGACCGCTCCATCGGCGGCATGCTCAAGGAACTGGCCAACGCCGCCGGGATGATGGAAACCACCGCCCAGGCGATGACCGCCAACGCCGACCGTTCCAACCAGCAGGCCGCGACCGTCGCCGCCGCCACCGAGGAGGCCTCGGCCAGCGTCGAGACCGTCGCCAGCGCCGCCGAGGAGCTGTCCGCCTCGATCGCCGAGATCGGCCGGCAGGTCGCGCAGTCGAACGCGGTGTCGCGCACCGCCCGCGAGGAGGCCGCCCGCACCAACACCACCGTCCAGGGGCTGGCGGAAAGCTCGGCCCGGATCGGCGCGGTGATCAGCCTGATCAACGACATCGCCAGCCAGACCAACCTGTTGGCCTTGAACGCCACCATCGAGGCGGCGCGGGCCGGCGACGCCGGCAAGGGCTTCGCCGTGGTCGCCAACGAGGTCAAGGGGCTGGCCAACCAGACCGCCCGCGCCACCGAGGAGATCACCGGCCAGATCGGCGCGGTGCAGACCGCCACCCAGGCCGCCGTCGCCGCGATCGGCGCGATCGTCACCCGCATCGAGGAAATCAACGAGATCGCCGGAGCGATTTCGGCCGCGATCGAGGAGCAGGCCGCCGCCACCGCCGAGATCGCCCGCAACGTCCAGCGCGCCGCCCAGGGCACCAACGAGGTCGCCGCCAATATCGGCGGGGTGTCGCAGGCGGCGGCGGAAACCGGCGAGGCCGCCGCCCAGGTGCTGCTGTCGGCCCGGACTCTGTCGCAGGATGCGGGGACGATGAAGGGGGTGATCGAACGCTTCCTCGGCGACGTCCGCGCCGCCTGATCCGCCCCCCCTTTCCCGCCGCCGGACCCAGGGCCGGCCCACCCCGAACGGGTGGGTCGGCCCTGTCTTTACGGGTGGCGGACGATCTTGTGCTGGACTTCCCCGAAGGGGGGGCGGAAGAATGGGGGCAAGGAAAAAAAGGGTTGGCTAACCCTACCCCCCACGTCAGGAAAGCAGCGGATCATGACCCACGCCTCCCCCGATTCGCCGGACTGGCTCGACGCCGCCCGGTTGCAGGATGCCCTCGACCGTCACCGGCGCGAGGATGCCGGCCGGATCGCCGAGATCCTGGCCAAGGCCCGCGAGCTGAAGGGGCTCGACGGCGACGAGGTGGCGGCGCTGGCGGCGCTCGACCGCCCCGACCTGCTGGCCGAGCTGTTCGCCACCGCCCGCGCGGTCAAGGAGGCGATCTACGGCCGCCGGATGGTGTTCTTCGCCCCGCTCTACATCAGCAATCTGTGCGGCAACGAGTGCCTCTACTGCGCCTTCCGCGCCAGCAACAACAGCGTGATCCGCCACACCCTCAATCAGGAGGAAATCGCCCGCGAGGTCGAGATCCTGATCGAGCAGGGCCACAAGCGGGTGCTGATGGTGGCGGGCGAATCCTATCGCGGCGGGTTCGAGTACGTGCTCGATTCGATCGCCACCATCTATTCGGTCAAGCGGGCCAACGGCGCGATCCGCCGGGTCAACGCCAACCTCGCCCCGCTGACCGTCGATCAGTTCCGCGCCCTGCACGGCGCCGGGATCGGCACCTACCAATTGTTCCAGGAAACCTATCACCGCGAGACCTACGCCGCCTGTCACCCGCGCGGTCAGAAGGCCGATTTCAACTGGCGGGTCACCGCCTTCGACCGGGCGATGGAGGCCGGGATCGACGATGTCGGCATGGGGGTGCTGTTCGGGCTGGCCGACTGGCGGTTCGAGGTGCTGGCCCTGATGAGCCACATCGCCCACCTGGAGGAGCGGTTCGGGGTCGGCTGTCACACCATCAGCGTGCCGAGGCTGGAGCCGGCGATCGGCTCGGCGATGGCCACCCACCCGCCGGTGCCGGTGTCCGACGCCGATTTCAAGAAGCTGGTGGCGATCCTCCGCCTTGCCGTGCCCTATACCGGCCTGATCATGTCCACCCGCGAAAGCGCGGCGATGCGGCGCGAGACCTATGCCCTTGGCGTGTCGCAGATCTCGGCCGGCTCGCGCACCAATCCGGGCGGCTATGCCGCCGCCGAGCAGTTCGAATCCAGCCAGTTCCAGTTGGGCGACCATCGCAGCCTGGAGGAAGTGGTGCAGGACATCGCCGCGATGGGATATATCCCATCGTTCTGCACCGCCTGTTACCGGGTCGGCCGCACCGGCGGCGATTTCATGGACCTCGCCAAGACCGGCGACATCAAGGCGAAATGCGCCCCCAACGCGGTCGGCACCTTCCTCGAATACCTGCTCGACTATGCCGGGCCCGACACCCTGGCCGAGGGCGAGCGGCGGATCGCCGCCGAGATCGCGGCGATGGCGCCGGAGGAGCAGCGGGTGGCGCGACGGCTGGCCGACATGGTCCGCGCCGGCAAGCGCGACGTGTTCTGCTGACCATGCCGTCACGGCTTGAGCGCGACCTACTCGGCGCGCGGGAGGTCCCCGCCGACGCGCTGTGGGGGATCCATACCCTGCGCGCGGTCGAGAACTTCCCGCTGTCGGGCCGCCCCCCCGCCCCTGCCCTGATCCGGGCGATGGCCCAGGTCAAGGCGGCGGCGGCGGCGACCAACCACGAACTCGGCTTCCTCGACCAGCGGCGGGCCGGGGCGATCCTCGCCGCCTGCGCCGAGATGGAGGGCGGCGACCTCGACCACGCCATCGTGGTCGATGCCCTCCAGGGCGGGGCCGGCACCTCGCTCAACATGAACGTCAACGAGGTGCTGGCCAACCGCGCCGAGGAAATCCTGGGCGGAAGGCGCGGCACCTATGCCGAGATCGACCCGCACGACCACCTCAACCTGCACCAATCGACCAACGACGTGTTCCCCACCGCGCTGCGGGTGGCGGCGATCACCCTGCTGAAGCGGCTGGAGCCGGCGATCGCCGAGCTTCAGACCGCGTTCCAGCGGCGCGAGGGGGCCTGGGCCGAGGTGGTCCGGCTCGGCCGCACCCAATTGCAGGACGCGGCGCCGATGACCCTGGCCGCCGCCGCCTCGGCCTGGGCCGAGGCGCTGTCGCGCGACCGCTGGCGGGTGTTCAAATGCGAGGAACGGCTGCGCGTCGTCAATCTCGGCGGCACCGCGATCGGCACCGGCCTGACCGCGCCGCGCGATTACATCTTCCGCGTGGTCGAGCGGCTGCGCGAGCGCACCGGCCTGCCGCTGGCCCGGGCCGAGAATCTGGTCGATGCCACCCAGAACGCCGACCCGCTGGTCGAGGTGTCGGGGATCCTCAAGGCCCACGCCGTCAGCCTGTTCAAGATCTCGTCCGACCTGCGCCTGCTCGCCTCCGGCCCGGCCGGCGGCATCGGCGAACTGATCCTGCCGCCGGTCCAGGCCGGCTCCAGCCTGATGCCGGGCAAGATCAACCCGGTGATCGCCGAGGCGGTCGGCCAGACCGCGCTGGCGGTGATCGGCCAGGACGCGATGGTCACGACCGCCGCGATGGCGGGCCAGCTCGAACTCAACGCCTTCCTGCCGCTGCTGGCCGACGCCCTGCTGACCAGCCTGTCGCTGCTGACCGCCGCCGACACCCTGTTCGCCCAACGCTGCGTCGAGGGAATCGAGCCCGACCGCGCCGCCTGCGCAGCCCACCTCGCCGCCTCGTGGGCGCCGGTCACCGCCCTGGTGCCGCGCCTCGGCCACGATCGCGCCGCCGCCCTCGCCGCCGAGGCCCGCGCCAGCGGCCGCCCGGTGATCGACCTCGCCGTCGAACAGGGCCTGATCGACCGCGCCGAGGCCGAACGCCTGCTCTCCCCCGCCGCCCTCGCCGCTCTCGGCTATCGTGGTTAAAAGGGGAAAACGCGCGGGCTCTGCCCGCACCCGCCAAGGGCCGCAAGGCCCTTGGAACCCATTGATTTCGCCAACCGTTTCCCGACAATTGATGGGATCCAAGGGCCTTGCGGCCCTTGGCGGGTGTGGGCGGAGCCCACGAAAAGGATAGACCCTCATGCAAGAGACCCCGCGTGGCCTGCGTCTGCATATCGGCCTGTTCGGCCGGCGCAATGTCGGCAAATCGAGTTTGATCAACGCCCTGACCGGGCAGGCGGTGTCGATCGTCTCCGACCAGCCCGGCACCACCACCGATCCGGTCGAGAAGCCGCTGGAGCTGGCGCCGATCGGGCCGGTGCTGTTCGTCGATACCGCCGGGATCGACGATGACGGCGCGCTGGGGCAGGCCCGGGTCCGCCGCACCGAGGCGGTGCTGGAGCGGGTCGATCTCGCTTTGCTGGTGCTGGGGCCGGAGGGAGTCAGCCGGTTCGAGACCGACCTCGCCGCCACCCTGCGCGATCGCGGCACGCCGATGCTGGTGGTCCGCAACAAGGCCGATCTGGCGGCGCCGCAGGCGGCGGCCGGGCTGGGGGCCGAGGCGCTGGCGGTGTCGGCGCTGACCGGGGCCGGAATAGACGAATTGCGGCAGGCGATCACCCGGCTTGCCCCGGCGGCGCGGCTGGAGGAGCCCCGCCTCGCCGGCGATCTGGTGCCGGCCGGCGAGCTGGCGGTGCTGGTGGTGCCGATCGACCTCGGCGCGCCCAAGGGGCGGCTGATCCTGCCCCAGGTCCAGGTGATCCGCGAGATGCTCGACAGCGACGCCCTGACCCTGGTGGTCAAGGAACGCGAGCTGAGCGGGGCGCTGGAGCGGCTGAAGACCCCGCCCCGGCTGGTGATCTGCGATTCCCAGGTGGTGCTGAAGGCCTGCGCCGACACCCCGCCCACGATCCCGCTGACCACCTTCTCGATCCTGATGGCCCGCTTCAAGGCCGACCTCGACCGCCTCGCCGCCGGGGCGGCGGCGATCCCCCGCCTCAAGCCCGGCGACCGGGTGCTGATCGGCGAGACCTGCGGCCATCATCCCCTCGCCGACGATATCGGCCGGGTCAAGATCCCGCGCTGGCTCAACCAATATGTCGGCGGCGGGATCAAGATCGAGGTGGCGGCGGGCAAGGATTTCCCCGACGACCTCAGCCCCTATGCGCTGATCATCCAGTGCGGCGGCTGCACCGTCACCCGCCGCGCCATGCTGGCCCGGCTCGACCGCGCCGGCCGCCAGGGGGTGCCGATGACCAATTACGGGGTGGCGATCTCGCTGCTGCAAGGGGTGCTGCCGCGCGCGCTGGGCTGCTTCCCCTCCGCCCTGGCCGCGTTCGAACGGGCCGCCGCGTCGTGACCGCGCTGCTGTCCCACCCCGAACGGGTCCGGCTGCTCGGCCTGACCGATCCCGCCGCGATCGAGGAGCTGCGCCGCGCCTCCTTCGACCGCACCACCGCCACGGTCGGCGACACCGTCCATTACCGGGGGCTGATCGAGCTGTCGAACCGCTGCGCGCTCGACTGCCTCTATTGCGGCATCCGTCGCTCCAACCGCGAACTGGTCCGCTACGGGCTCGACCGGGCCGAGGCGATCGAGGCGGCTTTGTTCTGCGCCGAGGCCGGCTATGGCTCCTGCGTGCTCCAGGCCGGCGAGCGGCGCGACGAGGCCTTCATCGCCTTCGTCGCCGATCTGGTCGCCGAGATCCGCGACCGCTCGCGCTCGGACCGCCTGCCCGACGGGCTCGGCATCACTTTGTCGCTGGGCGAGCAGAGCCTCGCCACCTATCGGCGCTGGCGCGCGGCCGGGGCCCATCGCTACCTGCTCAGGATCGAGACCAGCAATCCGGCGCTGTTCGCGACGATCCATCCGCCCGAACAGAGCTTCGCCAGCCGGCTCCAGGCGCTCGACGACCTGCGCGCGGCCGGGTTCCAGGTCGGCACCGGGGTGATGATCGGCCTGCCCGGCCAGACGCTGGACGACCTCGCCGCCGATATCGGCTTCTATGCCGAGCGCGACATCGACATGATCGGGATGGGGCCATACCTCCATTCCGCCGGCGGCGCCTTGCCGGAACAGGCGATGATGGCGCGCGACGCGCTGCTGACCCTGGCGCTCAACATGATCGCGGTGACGCGGCTGAGCCTGCCCGACCTCAACATCGCCGCCACCACCGCGTTGCAGGCGCTGGTCGAGGACGGACGCGAACGCGGCATCCGCTTCGGCGCCAACGTCACCATGCCCAACGCCACCCCGCGCCGGGTGCGGCCGCAATATCAGTTGTATGATGGCAAGCCCTGCCTGGACGAAGGCAGCCTGGAATGCCGCGGCTGCCTCGAACGCCGCGTCACCACCGCCGGCCGGCGGGTGGGATGGGACCAATGGGGCGATTCACCGCACGCCCGGCGGCGGCGGGGGTAAGGCCGGGCTGCCGCCCCCGCCACCCTGCCTGGAGAGCACGCGCCCAACACCCCTTATCCTTTTCCCGCCAGAGCCAGGGCCTCGGCGGCAAGGGCGGTGGTCAGCGCCGACGAGCCCCAGAAATTCAGCGCGCCGAACGCCCCGATCGCCGGCCACGCCCCGTCCGCGCCCTGCCCGGCCAGCAGCCGTTCCACCAGATCCGCGCGCGCGGGTCCACCCAGTCGCCGCAGGGCGGCCAGTTGGAACGCCTGATCGAGCGCGGTGGCGCCCGGCCGCGATCGGCTCAGGCCCGCCACCGCCCGCGGATTGGCCGCCACCACCGACCGGCGGGCGGCGGGGGGCAGGCGGGCGAGGAAATAGGGAAAGGTGAAGGGGGATTCGTAATGCAGGGTCGCGGCGTCCTCCCGCCACAGCCCCCAGGCGATCCGCAGCACCCCCAGATCGGGGCGCCGGCCGCAGCGGCACAGATAATTGACCACGTTGGCCTGGACGCAGGGGTCGAATTCGTTTTGTGCCGAAGCGGGCCGCACCCACACCGGGTACCGGCCGTCCGCTCCGACCAGGCCCTCCAGCAGCGCGGCCACCGCCGCCGGGTCGAACGAAGCCGGCCGGTGGCGCAGCAGGACCGTGTGCAGCAGGGCGATGTCGTCCAGGTCGGGGTCGATGCCGTGCCGGAAGAAGCGGAACAGGCCGTCGGCCGGGCGCCAGGACAGAATGTTGCCCACGGCGCCGGCGATGACACCGGCGATGGCGGGCGTCTCGGCGTGGACCTCCAGCGCGCCGGCCACCATGCCGGTCACAAAGGGCGATTCCACCGGCTGGGGCGCGGTCATGGCCGGGCTGTAGGACCAACCCGTCGGGAACGAGCCGTCGGCGGCCTGCGCCCGCCCCAGAAAAGCGAGAGCCGCGTCAACGGCTTGCCGCAGGGCGCCGGTCATCGCGGGACCGTGAATCGTTCGCAGTGATCGACCATCGATTTCAGCTTGGCGCAGCAGGCCAGCCGCAGCGGCTCGGGCTGGTCCAGGCACAGCCGGGCCAGGGCGTCGAAGGCGGCCAACAGCTTGTCCGCATCCTCGCGGTGCAGCCCCTCCCCTCCCCGCGCGCGCCCATCCAGCAGGAACCAGTTGACCTGGCCGGTCCGCCGGTCCGCGTCGAGGTCGGCGGCGTCGTTGAGGATCTGTCCCAGCACCGAGGCGGTGCGGTAGACCTGCTCGACCCGCCGGCGGGTGTCGTCCTCGACCAGCCCGGCCAGGGATTGCAGCAGGATGGTGTTGTGGGCGGTGGTCTTCAGGTCGATCAGGCGCAGATAGCCCTCTTCCGACAGGGCGGCGCCCGATTCCATCTCGATCAGGGCGCCACGGCAGGCATCGGTGCAATGGGCGGTCAGCCGCGCCAGTTCGGCCACCGCGACGGTCTCGCCGAACGAGGCGGCGAAATCGGTGACGCCGCGCAGAATCAGCACGATGGCCGCCAGGGTGGTCTGGCTGCGCGCCCGCCGCTCGCCGCCGCTCGACAGACGGCCATACATGGTCGGAGCCAGCCCCTTGTAGTCGGCATGGCCGTCGATGGCGTCGTCCAGCATCCGGCCCGACTGGTAGATCAGGTGGCAGCAGACCACCCGCCGGGCGAACCGGTCGGGCGGCAGCGACAGGGCGGTCCCCAGCACGGCCAGATCCTCGACACTCCACAGCAGCCAGCCCAGGTAATCGCCGACCGCCGCCAACATCGTCCCGATCGCCTCGCCGCCACCGATGCCGTCGGCGGTCAGGGAGCGGGTGAGATCCTCCAGCACCGCGGCCAGCCGGTGCCGCATCGCCTCGCGCTGTTCGTGCAGCCGCTCGCCCGAGCCGCCCAGGAAGGTCTCGGCGCGGGCGCAGACACCCCGCACGGCGGCACGCTCCAGCAGGGCGCTTTTCAACATGGTCATCGCCGCCGCCTTATCGCCCGCCGCCGGCCGCCGCCAGGGCGGGGGAACCCGGCAGCAGCGACGACAGCACCGCGGCCGCCAGGGCCACCGGATCGTTCAGCTCGGCCAGCCGCGCCGGCCAGGGATTGTCCCCCGCCGTGCCCAGCCAGCCCGACACCAGCGCCGCCAGCGGCTCGATCGCCTCGGCCCGTCCGTCGGTCAGCCTGAGGTAGGGCTGCAAATGCTCGGGCAGCAACTCGGGCGGAACCCCGCCCGGCCGTTGCAGGCAGAGCATATGGGCGCCCGCCCCCACCGCCTCGACCATCTGCTGGAAGCCGTTCTTGCCGACGACGACGCGCGCGCGGTTGAGTTCGGCGACGTAGGCCGTCTCGCCCGGGCTGACCACCACCCGCATCCCGGCCGGCGCCCCGCCCGCGAGTTCCATCCCGAAACTGCCGGTCATCAGCACGGTCTCGGGCGGGGGGGACGGCAGGCGACGGTGCAGATCGTGGGCGAAACGGGCGACCTCGGGGTCGTAGCCGAACAGCAGCAAGGTCCCGGCCGGTGCCGGCAAACGGCGGCCCAGGCCGGGAACCAGCGGCGGGGCGACGAAGATGTCGTCCTCGATCCAGCCGAAACCACCCAGTTCGGGCAGGCCGACCAGCAGCCACGTCCCCACGCCCGGCCACATCCGGCGGAAATAGCGCGCGCTCAACCTTGAGTGGTAATTGTCGATGCAGGCGGTCCGCAGCCCCAACTGGAGCGATTCGCGAAAGGCGGTCCGCATCGAGCCGCTGATCGGGCATTCGCCCAGCACCACCAGGGCCGGGGCGGTCCGTTCCAGCCAGGCGTTGACCGGGCGGGGCCTGCTGTCGGCGATGTCGGGGGTGTGCCAGTCATAGCGGGCCCGGGCCTCGGCCACCATGCCGTCGTGGGGCAGGTCGCCGAAATGCAGCATCTGGATGCGGTGGCCCTCGGCATGCAGCCGATCGGCCAGACGCAGGCAGCGCTTGAGGACACCGATCATGCTGACCGGGCGCGCCGTGGCATAGGTAACGAAGACGATCGGCTGGCTCACGACGGGCGCGCCCTCCTCACTCGACGGGATGGGGCAGGCTGCCGAACAGCCGGCAGATCCGCCCGAAATAGCTTTCGCCGACGGCCTGCACCAGCCATTGGCGCCGCTCGGGTTCCTGTCCGGGCCAGGACAGCGCCCGCGCCGCCTGCGGCCAGCACAGGCCGCCGTCCAGCCGCTGGGAAATGCGGCGAACCTTGCCGGAAATGCCGTTCCACGCCGCCTGTCCGGCCTCGATCACGCGGGCCCCGCCGTCGTCGTCACCGTCCCGCGCCGCGATCAGGGCGCGGCGGAAGCGCCCGCAGGCGGCCAGACCACGCCGCAGGCCGGCGGGCACGCCGTGACGCTTCATTTCGGCATGGTCGAGCAACAGGGTGAACAGGTCCGAGACGTCGTCGAGGCCGGCGCGCATCTCGACCCACAGACTGCCCTCCTCGCTCCACCAGAACGGCTCGTTGCGGTCGTAGCACAGCGACAGGCACGGCGTGCCCACCAGGGCGGCCAGATGCGAACTGAAGGTGTCGATCCCGATCACCAGATCGCTGCCGCGCATGGCGTCGAGCACGCCGTGAAAGGCGGCGTCCTTGTCGCGCTCGGCCAGGGCGAGCAGCCGCACCGAGACGGAGCGGGGCGCCCGGCCGCGCATGGCCTGGGCCACCAGACCGGCATAATGCAGCGACTCGGCGGTCATGCCGGCATGGACGACGATCTCGACCGGGCCGATGGCGGCGCGATGCGACAGGGGGGGCAGCACCAAATGGGCCCAGTCACCCTCGCCCAGGATGATGTTCTTCGAGGTCAGCGGATTGACCAGAATGGTCAACGGGCGGTCCCCGTCCTTGGGCGCGGGCGGCAGGGCCAGCGCGGGGCGCGACGGGCCGGGGGCGCCGCCGAGCAGGCGGGCGGCCAGGGTCGCCAGGCTGCTCCGGTTGTTGGGCCGCAGCGGGTCGAGGGCGACCCCGGTCTGGATCGGCGCATCCGGACCCGCCATGAACCAGAGCTGGCCTCGGCCGATGGCGACCTCGAGCACGCCGCAGCGATGGTTGCCGCCGGTATAGCCCAGATGCATGTCGAGGCCGGTGAAATTGACGAACACGATCAGGCCGCGCCGGCCACCGCTCACCACGCCATCGACGCGGGCAATGGCGTTCAGCGGATTGCCGTTGGTCTCGACCGCCTCGGCCACCCACGGGATCAGCCGCCACAGCGCGGGATGGGCGCTGTAGACCTCGAAGCGGGCATGCGGGAAGGCCTGGGCGAGATGGGTGGCGAAATCGACCGAGGCGATCTCGTCGCCGAATCCCAGGGCGGGGCCGAACACCAACAGCACGGTTTCGTAATCCTCGCCCAGCAGCCGCGTCGGCCCCCAGGGGATCCGGGTGGCGGATTGGTGCCAGAAGCGTTGATAGCCGGTCTGGTCGCAGCGGTGGACGAGATAGGCGAAGAACGCCTTGTCGCGGGTTTCGTCCGCCAGGTCGAGATCGCCCAGGATGGCGTCCAACGCGGCGCCCCAGGCGGGTGAGGCGCCGGCCCGCAGCGACGTGACCACGCCACGCAGGACGCGCAGATCCGCGACGCGGTCGCGCAGATAGGTCAGGTTGCCAAGGCTGATCGGGCGAAAGGCGATCGCGGCGGCATGCTCGCGGACCAGATGGACCGCGCGCAGCACATCCCGGGGGGGACGGACCTCGAGCCCGTGGCGGCCATCGGACACCAATTGGCCGATACTGAGGCGCGAACCCGACGAGTCGGCGGCAAGAGGCACTGCGATCGGCTCCTTTTCCATCCGGGCGGTCGCGGCATGGTACCGGCCGCCCTTTGAAATGATCCGTTCGGCGGCCGGCCGGCCCGCGCGGCGCCTGAGCGTCACCGTCTCGGCCTGAACTGACCCGACGGGTCAGTTCATTGGCCGGGCGGTATGGGACGGTGGCGCCCCGCCGCCGGGCGGCGGCGGGACGGGGGACGGCCTACTTGAACAGGGACAGGATCACATTGGTCGGCACCAGCAGCGGCGCGTAGATCACGGAATAGCCGGGCAGCGCCTGGGGTTGGGCCTGGGGTTGCGCCTGGGGCTGCTCCGCGGCGGCCGGCTGCGATTCGGGAACGGCCACGTTTTCGGCCAGCGCCTCGAGGGGGAGGCCGCCGCCGCCCGAGAAATACGGGGCCGCGGTCCGGAAGTAGCTGGCCGCCTCGAAATAGGGCGCGGCCAGATTCGCCGCCGCGAAATAGCCCCCTCCGGGGGCACCGGCCAGATCCGACGCGGCGAAATAGCCTCCCCCCGCGGCGCCGGCCAGGATGCTGGGCGGCAATTCGGCCGGAGCGGCGCGCTGCGGTTCGGGCGCCGTCACGCCGAGATAATCCACCCCCCAGGCGTCGTTCCTGCGGACGAAGCCGACATGCAGGGTGAACTCGAAGCTGTGCTCCTCCCAGCTTTCGCCCGACGAGTAGATCAGCTGGGCGCGGGCGTTCAACTGGGCCTTGTCGGCCTCGTAGACCGTATCCTTGATTTCAAGGATGGTGACCTCGATGTCGCGGGCGCCCCCCAGGCCGGCCTCAAGGCTGGCGATGGCGTTGGCGAGGGGCACCGGGCGGGTGGCCACCCAGACGGGAAGATCGGGCAGCAAGGCCTTGAGGCCAGGCCAGTTCTTGGCCTCGATCGCCCCCTTGACCTGGGCGACGACGTCAAGAATGCGGTCGGTGTCGTTCTGAGTCGGTCCGTTCTTTTTTGCCATCGTGTTCACCATCTGGCTGGGCGTTGAGGTGGCGGAAGGAAACGGTCAGGGGACGGCGACGCCGATCAGGGCATAGCCGTTGTACTGCCCCCACACCCGCAACGTGACGTCTCCCGGGCGCTGCCTGACCCAGCGGCGCACGGCGTCACGAACGGTTGGAATCGACTTGAAATCATGGGTGATCATCAGGCGCGCCCCCCCCGGCCTCAGGCAGCGCGCGCCGTATTCCAGATCCCAATAGGCGCCGGGAAAGGTATGGTCGCCGTCAACCACCACCAGATCGGCCGACCGGGGCACCGCCAGCTGTTCCAGCACCCCCTCCGGCGCGTTCACCAGGTCGATGCGCCCGGCATCCCACGCCCGCACCGAATAGCCACGGTGAAAACGGATGCGATGGTGATGGCCGGACTGACGGGCGACCTGGCGGGCGATTTCGACCGGGCGCGTCACCGCACCGTCGCCATAGGCCTGGGGCTCGGGATCGATCGTGTCGATGGTGCCGTCGATGCCGCCATCCTCGAGCCCCAGCGCCATCGCGATGGCGGAATGGCCGCAACAGGTGCCGGTCTGGATGATGGAATGCGGGGCCCGGAACCGGGTGGCGAGGTAGAGAAAGGTGAGAAAATAGGATTGGTCGTTCCAGTCGATGCCGAAATCCCGGTTGTAGGCGCGGTAGATGGCTTCGATGCGCTCCCCCACGGCGGGTCGCTGTCGCTCGATCTCCTGGTCGATGTGGCGGCACAGCGCGTCGATTTCCTCAAAGCCCATCTGGCCTCCTCGGTCTCGCACCGGATTTTACCTTTTTGGTTGTGTTGTTTTTCGCAATTAACCTCAGAGTGTCTAGATACCAACTACCACAACCAGGCATTCACGCAACCATTTTAGATGCCCTTACGGTGGCAATAATACTTTTTTGGTTGTGACGATACAGCTTAGGGTGGTGATGGGCGAAATATCCGGTTCCCGGACGGGCGAGGTGTCGCCGACCGCTTGCGGCCGCCCCGCGCGCCAACGGCGCGACACGGATCGAATCAGCCCCCGAGGCCCGTTGCCCCGTATATCAAGAATACCAAGGGGGTCCGGGGCATCGCCCCGGCCGGGCCCGCGGGCGGGAGC
Organism: Phaeospirillum tilakii; assembly: GCF_042683125.1. NCBI lineage: Bacteria > Pseudomonadati > Pseudomonadota > Alphaproteobacteria > Rhodospirillales > Rhodospirillaceae > Phaeospirillum > Phaeospirillum tilakii. Next base: position 36,194 of record NZ_JBHUIY010000004.1, on the reverse strand, counting down.
CCGCGCAACCTATGGTGTCGCGCGCGGGTGGGAGCCCGCCGTTACTCGACGGTGACGCTGTTGGCGAGGTTGCGGGGCTGATCGACGCCGGTGCCCTTGGCGACAGCGACGTGATCGGCCTGCGACGGGACCGAAATGGCATAGACCCGCGGCGCCGCCACCACGTCCTCTACGTTCAAGGCGGTCTTGCCGTCCAGCCCGTCGCTCAGGGGACAGGATCCGCCCGCTTGTCACACGCTTATCGATAATGATAATCACAATCACATCCGGTCGCCATCGCGGCCAAAAAGACATTCAGAACACTAGCTTTATAGACTAAAATAACTATCATGCCGCCATGCGCCCCGCTCGCCGTCTGATCGCCCGGCTGATCCTCGCCCTGATCCTGGTCCAGGTCGCGGCCGGGCTCGCCCTGCCCGGGCAATCGGCGGCGGCGCGCGGCCAGCCGGCCGGGGTGTGCTCCTCCCGTCCGACGGGAACCGACGCCGATCATCGCCCGGCCGCGCCGGAAAGCACGGCCGGGCCGCATTGCCTGTTCTGCCTGCCGCTGTTCCAGGGCCATCTGCTGCTGCCGGCGGCCCAGACCGCGCCGGACCGCGCCGAGGTCGGCAGCGATCTCCGCCTGCCGGTGGCGCGTTTCCGGTTTCCCCCTGATCCGACCCGGTGCTGGGCACCACCGCGCGCGCCGCCGCTCCCGCTACGCCCGCCCCGAACCTGACCGCTTCCGCCGCCGCACGAGGATCATCCGGCCGGGAGCCGGTCGCGTCGTGCCCGCGCCGCCGCCGCCGGGCGTAACCCGCCGGAGTCCGCCTCCGGTCGTTGCGAGAGAGTATCCCGATGAACCGCCACCGTTCCGCTTCCCCGGGGCGGGCGCTGCGCCGCTCCTGCGCCGCCTGCGCCCTGCTGGCCGCGCCCGCCCCGGGGCTGGCCCAGACCGCCACCGCCCTGCCGCCGATCCCGGTCGAGACCGCGCCGGTCGAAACCGAGACTCCGTCCACCGCCACCACCGAAACGGTCCCGGCCGAGGCGGTGCGGGCCAAGGCCGCCACCACCGACGACACCGCCCGTCTGCTCGGCGACCTGCCGGGGGTCAGCCTTTACACCGGCGGCGGCCTGTCGAGCCTGCCGGTGATCCGCGGTCTGGGCGACGACCGGATCAAGACCCTGGTCGACGGGGTGCCGATCGGGTCGAGTTGCCCCAACCACATGAATCCGGCGCTGTCCTATCTCGCCCCCAGCGCGGTCGGCCGGGCCGAGCTGATCGCCGGGATCACCCCGGTCAGCGCCGGCGGCGACAGCATCGCCGGCACGATCCGGGTCGATCCCAAGGCGCCGGTGTTCGCCGCCACCGGCGAAGGGATCCATCTCGGGGGGCAGGTCTCGACCGTCTTCCGCAGCAACGCCAGCGCCCTCACCAATGCCGGCGAGGCCAGCGTCGCCACCGAGGATGTCAGCCTGGGGGTCAGCCTGAACCGCGCCGAGGCCGGCAATTACCAGGACGGCAACGGCAGGGTGATCCAGGCCAGCAAATACAAGAGCTATGGCGGCGACGCCACCCTGGCCTTTCGCGGCGACGGCGATCAACTGGTGCTGCGGGCCGGCGGGACCTACACCCCCTATGAGGGGTTCCCCAATCAGGCGATGGACCTGACCTACAACCGGAGCACTCATGCCAGCGCCCGCTATCAGGGCGATTTCGCCTGGGGCAGTCTTGACGGCCAGGTCTACGGGCTCGACATCCGCCACAAGATGAATTTCCTGTTCGGCCGCAGCAACGCGGCGGTCGGGGCGGGCATGCCGATGCTGAGCCAGGCCCGGCAGTTCGGCTACGCGGTCAAGGCCGAGATCCCGCTCGGCCTCGACGACACCCTGCGGGTCGGCAACGAGTTCGACCGCTTCACCCTCGACGAATGGTGGCCGGCGACGATGACGATGACCAGCGCGATGGGGCCCGGCACCTTCCAGAACATCGCCGGTGGCGAACGCAACCGGATCGGCACCTACGGCGAATGGGAGCGGGCCTGGACCCCGCGCTGGACCACCCTGTTCGGCCTGCGCAATGACACGGTGGTGACGGATAGCGGCCCGGTGCAGGGCTACAATTGGGCCAGCGGCACCAGCTACCATTACCGCGAGGACGCCGCCGCCTTCAACGCCCGGGACCGCACCCGGGTCGATCTCAATCTCGACCTGACCGCGCTGGCCCGCTATCAGCTTTCCGACACCGCCACCGGCGAGGCCGGCTACGCCCGCAAGACCCGCTCGCCCAATCTCTACGAGCGTTATGCCTGGTCCACCGGGTCGATGGCCTCGTCGATGATCGGCTGGTTCGGCGACTATAACGGCTATGTCGGCAACGTCGATCTCAAGCCGGAGGTCGCCAACACCCTCAGCGCCACCGCCGACTGGCACGACCCGGGCGCCAAGGTCTGGCAGGTCAAGCTGACCCCCTATTACACCTATATCGAGGATTATATCGGCGCCGACCGGATCACCAGCCTCAACGGCCACGCCGTCACCGGCACCGTGCTGCGCTTCGCCAACCACGACGCCCAGATGTTCGGCGTCGATCTGTCCGGCCGCACCCTGCTGGCCCGCGACACCGGCCTCGGCGATTTCGGTCTCGGCGGCAAGATCGGCTGGGTGCGCGGCTGGCAGGTCAATGACGGCCGCAATCTCTACCACCTGATGCCGGTCAACGGCCAGCTCACCCTCGACCAGCGCCTCGGCGGCTGGAGCAGCGCGCTGGAGATCCGGGCGGTCGCCGGCAAGACCCAGCTCGACACCACCCGCAACGAGCCGACGACGCCGGGTTACGCCCTGGTCAACCTCCGCGCCGCCTATGATTGGGAGGCGGTCACCCTCAGCTTCGGGATCGAAAACCTGTTCAACAAGCAATATTACGAGCCGCTGGGCGGCGTCGATTACAAGGACGCCCGCTATGCCGGCCAGACGATGACGACACCGTATCCCGCGCTGGCCGGGATGGGGCGTTCGTTCGATGCCGGGGTGACGATCAAATTCTGACCGGTCGCGCCCCCCGCCCGCCGGACGGAGCAGGCAGCGCCGTATCGCGGCGCGGCCTGCTCCGGCTCGGGATTCCCGCCTCGCTCGGGCTGCATGCGGCGGTGGCGGCCGGCCTCGGCCTGCTGGCCGGCCCGGCGGTCCGGCCCGATCCGCCGGCGCTGGTGGCGGAGTTGATGATCCGGTCCGCCCCCGACCCGGCCCCAGCCCCGTCGCCACCGTCGCCCCCCTCACCCGCCCCCCCGGCCTCACCCGTCCCCCCACCCAGGCCGGCGCCGGCCGCGATCCGGCCGCCGCCGCGCGCGACGACGCCCCCGCCCCGTCCGGTCGCGCTCCCGGCTCCGGCCGCCCCGGCCGCGATCGACGCCGCCCCGCCGGTGGAGACACCCTCGCCCCCTCCGGCTCCGGCGACCGCCGCCGCCGAGTCCGACGCCGCAGCCCAGGCCTATGCCCGTCTGGTGTGGGAACGGGTGCTGGCCCACCGCCCGGCCACCCGGCGACTGGTCGGCACCACCCTGGTGGCGTTCCGGCTTGATTCCGCCGGAGAGCTGGTATCGTCCGAGATCGCCCGTTCGAGCGGCAGCGGTCTGCATGACCGCGCCGCCCTGGCCGCGCTGCGCGCCGCCGCGCCGTTCCCGCCGCCGCCGGCGACGATCGCCCCCGACCGCCTGAACTTCACCCTGCCCTTCGCCTTCCACTGAGGCGGAAAGCGGGGCGCCATGGTGTATCATCGGCGTGAATCACGCCTCCCCCCACCCGCCAGGAAGCCGCAATGATCGATCTCTATTACTGGCCCACCCCCAACGGCCACAAGATCACCCTGTTGCTTGAAGAAGCCGGGCTCGAATACCGGATCGTCCCGGTCGATATCACCAAAGGCGACCAGTTCAAGCCAGAGTTCCTGGCCTTTTCGCCCAACAACCGGATGCCGGCGATCATCGACCCGGCCCCCGCCGATGGCGGCGCGGCGGTGACGGTGTTCGAATCCGGCGCGATCCTGCTTTATCTCGCCGAGAAAACCGGGCGCTTCCTCCCCAGCGACCTGCGCGGCCGCAAGACGGTGATGGAATGGCTGTTCTGGCAGGTCGGCGGCCTCGGCCCGATGGCCGGGCAGAACCACCATTTCAACCTCTACGCCCCGGAACGGATCCCCTACGCGATCGAGCGTTATGTCAACGAGACCCGGCGGCTTTACGGTGTGCTCGACCGCCGGCTGGCGGGGCGCCCCTTCATCGCCGGCGACGACTACACCATCGCCGACATGGCCTGTTATCCCTGGATCGTGCCGTGGCAACGCCAGCAGCAGACTTTGGAGGATTACCCCGACCTCAAACGCTGGTTCGAGGCGATCGCCGCCCGCCCGGCGACCCAACGCGCCTATGCCCGGGGCGACGCCCGGCAAAACTGAGCCGGTTTTCGGGTGATGTGTGCGCTCCGCCCACGCCCGCCAAGGGCCGCAAGGCCCTTGGAACCCTTTCCTTGCCCTTTGCGCGGCAGGCGCCCGCGCCCAAGCTGACAGGCCGCTCCGCGCCCGACCACACCAATGGGTTCCAAGGGCCTTGCGGCCCTTGGCGGGTGCGGGCAGAGCCCGCGTAACGGCGTCGGGGTTACTCGACGGTAACGCTCTTGGCGAGGTTGCGGGGCTGATCGACGTCGGTGCCCTTGGCGACGGCGACGTGGTAGGCCAGCAACTGGACCGGAATGGCGTAGACCAGCGGCGCCACCAGCGGCTCGGCGTCGGGCAGTTCGATCCGCGCCGCCACCTTGGCCGACAGCCGGGCCAAACCGGCGCGGTCGGACAGGAAGATCACCTTGCCGCCGCGCGCCACCACTTCCTCGACGTTCGAGGCGGTCTTGTCGTACAGCGCGTCGCTCGGGCAGATCACGATCACCGGCACCGATTCGTCGATCAGGGCGATCGGGCCGTGCTTCAGTTCACCCGCCGCATAGCCTTCGGCGTGGATGTAGCTGATTTCCTTCAGCTTCAGCGCGCCTTCCAGCGCGATCGGGTAATTGCTGCCGCGCCCGAGATAGAGCACGTCGCGGGCCTCGGCCACCAGCGGCGCCACGGCGCGGATCGAATCCTCGCGGCGCAGCACGTCGGCGACCCGGGCCGGGACCTCGGCCAGGGCATGGCAGACTTCGGCCTCGGCGGCGCGGTCGAGCGCACCCCGGGCCCGGCCCAGCGCCACCGCGAGGCAGGCCAGCACCGTCAGCTGGGTGGTGAAGGCCTTGGTCGAGGCGACGCCGATCTCCGGCCCGGCCAGGGTCAGCAGCACCCCTTCCGCCTCGCGGGCGATGGTGCTTTCCGGCACGTTGACCAGGGCCAGGGTATGCTGGCCCTCGGCCTGGCAATGGCGCAAGGCGGCCAGGGTGTCGGCGGTCTCGCCCGATTGCGAGATGAACACCGCCAGCCCGCCCGGCTCCAGCGGCGGGGCGCGGTAGCGGAATTCCGAGGCGATATCGACCTCGACCGGAACGCGGGCCATCCGCTCGATCCAGTATTTGGCGGTCATCGCGGCGTAATAGGAGGTGCCGCAGCCGATGATCCGCACCCGGGCGATGGTGGCGAGGTCGAACGGCAGCTGCGGCAGGGTCAGGGTCCGCTCGGCCGGATTCAGCATCGTCTTCAGGGTGTTGCCGATCACTTCCGGCTGCTCGAAGATTTCCTTCAGCATGAAGTGGCGGTGCTGGCCCTTGCCGATCAGGGCGCCGGACAGGTGGGTTTCCCGCACCGCCCGCTCGACCAAATGGCCGGCGCGGTCGCGGATCTCGACGCTGTTCGCGGTGATCACCGCGCGGTCGCCGTCGTCGAGATAGGAGATCCGCCGGGTCAAGGGCGCCAGCGCCAGCGCGTCGGAGCCGAGATACATTTCCCCGTCGCCATGGCCGATCGCCAGCGGCGAGCCCTGGCGGGCGGCGATCATCATCTCGGGATGGCCGGCGAAGACGATGCCGAGGGCGAAGGCGCCCTGCAACCGGGTCAAGGCGCGGTCGGTGGCGGCGACCGGGTCGAGCCCCTGGGCCAGCAGATGATCAATCAACTGGGCCACCGCCTCGGTGTCGGTGTCGCTCTGGAACTTCTGCCCGGCGGCGGTCAGCTCCTGCTTCAGTTCCTGGAAGTTCTCGATGATGCCGTTATGCACCACCGCCACCCGGGCGGTGGCGTGGGGATGGGCGTTGCGCTCGCTCGGCACGCCGTGGGTGGCCCAGCGGGTATGGCCGATCCCGGTGCTGCCGCCGAGCGGATGGGTTTCCAGCAAGGCGGCGAGATGGAGCAGCTTGCCCTCGGCGCGGCGGGTCTCGATCCGGCCCTCGACCAGGGTGGCGATCCCGGCCGAATCATAGCCGCGATATTCGAGCCGGCGCAGCCCTTCGAGCAGCAGCGGCGCCGCGTCGCGCCGGCCGACGATTCCGACGATTCCACACATGATGCGCTGTCCTTATTCCTTGCCGCCGCGTTGCCGGGCGCGGAAGCGGTCGGCCCAGCCCGGCAGCGCGATCTGCGCGCCGCGCGCCACCGCCAGGGCGCCGGCCGGCACTTCCTTGGTGATCACCGAACCGGCGCCGACCACCGCGCCGTCGCCGATCTTGACCGGGGCGACCAGCGCGCTGTTCGAGCCGATGAAGGCCCCGGCGCCGATGTCGGTGAACGACTTGTTGAAGCCGTCGTAATTGCAGGTGATGGTGCCGGCGCCGACATTGGCCCCGGCCCCGACCCGGGCGTCGCCGATATAGGTCAGGTGGTTGACCTTGGCCTTCGGCTCGACCACCGCGGCCTTGACCTCGACGAAATTGCCGATATGGGCGGATTCGCCGATCCGCGCCCCCGGCCGCAGCCGGGCATAGGGCCCGAGCAGCGCGCCATCGGCGACGGTGCAGCCCTCGAAATGACAGAAGCCGCGAATCTCGACCCGGTCGCCGATGCTGACCCCGGGGCCGAACACCACCTGCGGCCAGACGGTGACGTCCTGGCCCAGCCGGGTGTCCCACGAGAACCACACCGTGGCCGGATCGATCAGGGTGACGCCGTTGTCCATCGCCGCGTTGCGCAGCCGGGCCTGCACCACCGCCTCGGCGGCGGCCAGCTCGCGGCGGGAATTGACCCCGAGCAGCTCGACCGGCTCGCCCTCGACATAGGAGCAGTTCCAGCCATGCTCGCGGGCGTGGTAGACCACGTCGGTCAGGTAATATTCGCCCTTGCTGTTGCTGGCCGGGTCGATCTGGTCGATCAGGGTCCAGATCCGCGCCGCGTCGAACGCCATCACCCCGGAATTGCACAGCGGGTTCTCGCGCTGGGACGGGGTGGCGTCGCGATATTCGACGATCGCCTTCAGCCCCTCGGCCCCGACCACCAGCCGGCCATATTCGTTGGCGTGCTCGGGCTTGAAGCCCAGCACCACCACCGCCGGATCGTCGGCATTGGCGCGTTCGTCGAGCAGCCGGCGCAGGGTGTCGGCCGAAATCAGCGGGGTGTCGGCATACAGCACCAGCACGTCGCCGTCGAAGCCGTCGAGCGCGGCGCGGGCCTGGGCCACGGCATGGCCGGTGCCGAGCCGTTCGGTCTGCACCACCGTCGGCACCGGGGCGACGGCGGCGGCGACCGAATCCATCCCGGGGCCGACCACCACCACCACCCGGTCGGGCGACAGCGTCGCCACCGTGGCCATCAGGTGCTGGACCATCGGACGGCCGGCGAGGGGGTGGAGGACCTTGGGGAGAGCGGATTTCATCCGGGTGCCCATGCCGGCGGCAAGGACAATGACGGCAAGCGAACGGGAAGCCATGATGGTGGCGCCGACCCAATCTGTTGCGGCAAGCTGGCGCACCGTGCCACAAACCTCGGCCCAGGGCCAAATCAATCTTTGTTGCGGAAGGTTTCGATGTCCCCGCTCCCCTCCCCCCGCCATTTTCCCGCCGCCCCGCGCGCGGTGCTGTTCGACCTCGACGGCACCCTGATCGATTCGCTGCCCGACCTGACCGACGCGGTCAACCGGATGCTGGCGGCGTGGCACCGCCCGCCGCTGCCGGCCCCGGCGGTGATGCGGATGGTCGGCGACGGCGCCATCACCCTGGTCGAGCGCGCCTTCGCCGCCACCGGCGGCGCGGTGGCGGCGTCGTGGGACGATCTGCTGGCCGCCTTCCTGGCCGATTACGAGCCGCGCGCGGCCGAGACCACCCGCCCCTGGCCGGGGGTGACTTATGCCCTGGCCCGGCTGCGCGGCGCCGGGCTGCCGCTGGCGATCTGCACCAACAAGCCGGCCGGGGCCACCCGCGAGGTGCTCGACAAGCTCAATCTCGCCGGCTGGTTCGATCTGGTGGTCAGTTCCGACGACGCCCCGGCGCTGAAGCCCGATCCGGCCCATGTCCGGGTCTGCCTCGACCGGCTGGGGGTCGGCGCCGAGGCGGCGGTGATGGTGGGGGATTCCGAGAACGATTTCGCCGCCGCCCACGCCGCCGGGGTGGCGACGGTGGCGGTGTCGTTCGGCTATGCCCGCGCCCCGCTGGCCAGCCTGGAGCCCGACCGGGTGATCGACCATTTCCACGCCTTGCCGGCGGTGCTGGGGATCGACCCGGTCCCGCCCGAACTGGCCGGGCTGGCCCCCGCCTTCGCCACCGAGATGGCGCGCGACCGCCAGCATCTCGCCGCCCTGTGCGCCGCCGCCGGGGAGGATGCCGGCGCGGCGCTGGCCGAGCAGCTGCACGCCACCCGGGGCAAATGCGCGATGTTCGGTCAGGCCGCCCTGGCCGAGGCGCTGCACCGGCTGGAGCAGGAGCGCGGACAGGCCGGGAGGGAACGCTTCGCCGCCACGCTCGACGCGCTGCTGGCCGGGGCGGCGGTTCATCCCGCCCTGACGCTAACCAAGAGTTGAGGGTTTCCGCGCTATTTTACCGCCGGCCACCCGCCTCCGCGCCCCGCCGTCACGGGACGGCGGGGGGGCAAGCCGGTTTGCAAGCGGCGGCGTTTCTTTTATAGTTCAAATGGATATTCCGCCGTGATGAGGGGACGGGTGCCTTGAGCCAGCGTAACGCAGCCGAAACATTCGATATTCTGCTGGTCGAGGACAATCCCGGCGACGCCCGTCTGGCGCAGGAGGCGCTGAAGGAAGGACGGATGACCAGCCGCCTCAAGGTGGTGGTCGATGGGGTCGAGGCGATGAGCTATCTGCGCCGCGAGGGCGGCTATGCCGACGTGCCCCGCCCCAATCTGGTGCTGCTCGATCTCAACCTGCCGCGCAAGGACGGCCGCCAGGTCCTGGCCGAAATGAAGGCCGACCCCGAGCTGCGGCGGATCCCGGTGGTGGTGCTGACCACCTCGCAGGCCGGGCAGGACATCCTGCGCAGCTACGATCTGCACGCCAATTGCTACATCACCAAGCCGGTGGACCTCGACCGTTTCATCTCGGTGATCCGCTCGATCGAGGAATATTGGTGCTCGGTGGTGACGCTGCCGCCACGCTGACCGGCCCGGCCGCGATGGCGCCGCCCCCGCCCGCTCCCGACCCGCTCGCGGTCCTGGTCGTCGAGGACAATCCCGGCGACGCCCGGCTGGTCCAGATCTATCTCGAGGGCGACAGCGCCGCCGCCTTCACCGTCACCATCGCCGAGCGGCTGGCGGTGGCGCTGGAGCGGCTGGCCGGTCAGGTCTTCGATGTCGTCCTGCTCGATCTGTCGCTGCCGGATTCGTTCGGGCTCGACGGGCTGGCCCGGCTGCGCGCCGCCGCCCCGCTGCTGCCGGTGGTGGTGCTGACCGGCACCGCCGACGAGGGGCTGGCGCTCGACGCGCTGCGCCAGGGCGCCCAGGATTATCTGGTCAAGGGCCAGGGCGACGGCGATCTGGTCCGCCGCGCCATCCGCTACGCCATCGGCCGCTCGCGCGCCGACGCCGCCCTGCGCGACAGCGAGGCCCGCTTCCGCGCCCTGTTCGAGAATGCCGGCGCCGGCATGATCCTGATCGATGCCGAGGGGCGCTACCTGCACGGCAACCCGGCCTTTCGCGCCATGGTCGGCTATGACGAGGCCGCGTTGCAGCGGATGACCCTGCGCGACATCGCCGCCCCCGGCGACGGCGCCGAGCTGTGCGACCTCTATCAGCGCCTGATCCTGGGCGAGCTGCACAGCCTCGATCTGACCAAACGCTACCTCAACCGCGACGGCGCCGAACGCTGGGGCCGGCTGACCGTCACCCCGGTGCAGGACCGCGCCCGCCCCCACCACGCCGTCGCGGTGGTCGAGGACATCACCGACACCAAGCGGCTGGAGGACCACATGCGCCTCGCCGCCACCGTGTTCGAGAACACCGGCGACGGCCTGTTCATCACCGATGCCGCCCGCCGCATCATCCTGGTCAACCCCGCCTTCACCACCCTGACCGGCTACCCGGCCGAGGAGGTGCTGGGCCAGAGCCCGCGCCTGCTGTCCTCGGGCCGCCACGGCGCCGATTTCTACGAGCGGATGAACGACAGCCTGATCCGCAGCGGCCGCTGGCAGGGCGAGATCTGGAACCGCCGCAAGAACGGCGAGATGTTCGCCGAATGGCTCAACATCGCCGAGGTGCGCGACGAGCGCGGCCAGTTGCAGCATTACGTCGCGGTGTTTTCCGACATCACCTCGCGCAAGCAGGACGAGGAACGGCTCAATTACCAGGCCAACCACGACCCGCTGACCCGGCTGCCCAACCGCACCCTGTTCCAGGAGCGGCTGTCGCGCGCCCTCACCCGCGCCCACCGCAACCACTCGATGGTCACCCTGCTGTTCATCGACCTCGATCTGTTCAAGGAGGTCAATGACAGCCTCGGCCACCTGGCCGGCGATTGTCTGCTGCAACAGGTGGCGGAGCGGCTGACCGCCTGCGTCCGCCAGGGCGACACCGTCGCCCGGCTGGCCGGCGACGAATTCACCGTGATCCTCGAGGACATCGCCGAGGCCCGCGACAGCGCCCTGGTCGCCCACAAGATCCTCGCCTTGCTGGCCGAGCCGTTCGACCTCCAGGGCCAGCAGGCCCGCATCAGCGCCTCGATCGGCGTCGCCCTCTATCCGATCGACACCGCCGAGGCGGATTCGCTGGTGCGGCTGGCCGACGCGGCGATGTACCAGGCCAAGCGGCGCGGCCGCAACGCCTGCTGCTTCCATTCCGAATCCGTCTATGCCCAGGCGTTCGAGCGGCTCGGGCTCGAAAACGCCCTGCGCCGGGCGATCGAGCGGGAAAGCTTCCATCTGGTCTATCAGCCGGTGTTCGCCCGCGACGGCGGCGCGCTGACCGCGCTTGAGGCGCTGCTGCGCTGGGACCATCCCGAACTGGGCGAACTGCCGCCCGAGCGTTTCCTCGCCCTGGCCGAGGAAACCGGGCTGATCCTGCCGATCGGCCGGCTCGCTTTGCGGCTGGCCTGCCGCCAGGGACGGGACTGGCTCGACCAGGGCATCGCCCCGCCCCGGCTGTGCGTCAACCTGTCGCCGCGCCAGCTCCAGGCCGCCGACCTCGCCGAGGAGGTCGCCGCCGCCCTGGCCGAATCCGGCCTGCCCCCGGCCCGGCTCCAGCTCGATCTGCCCGAATCCTGCCTGACCGAACCCGACGGCGACACCGACCTGCGCTTCGGCCGGCTGAAGGCGCTGGGGATCGACCTCGCCATCGACGATTTCGGCTCCGGCCACGCCTCGTTCAGCCTGCTGCGCCGGCTGCCGGTCACCTCGCTGAAGATCAGCCAGAGCTTCGTCCGCGACCTCGCCCACGGCGCCGAGAACCCCGACGTGATCACCGCGATCGTCGCCGTCGCCCACGGCCTGCACATGCAGGTGGTGGTGCCCGGGGTCGAAACCGCCGAACAATTCACCCGCCTCGCCCGCTATCGCTGCGACCAGCTCCAGGGCTTCCTGTTCGCCCATCCCCTGACGGCGGCGGAGGCGACCGAGCGTCTGCGCGCGCCGCTGCCGCCCCCCGCCCTCGACGGCCAGGAGCCCGATGACGGCGAGGTCACCGCCCTGCCCGACCGAATCGGCTGAACCCCCGGCCGGCGAAAAAAAATCAACGGGGACGAATTTTTGCCGTTGCGTCCCCCCCGGGATTTGGGTAGAAGAACGGCCTCCGCGACGGACACCCCGCAGCGGAGCGGCCCGGGACCCCGATCCCGACGCCGGATGAAGAGATGGGCGATTAGCTCAGCGGGAGAGCACACCCTTCACACGGGTGGGGTCGTAGGTTCAATCCCTACATCGCCCACCATCTCTTTCAAGGGGATGGCTGGTTTTTAGGATGTTCCCCCTGGTTCAAATGAACCGGTGACGGATCCTACAAATCGAGCGCCGACGCAGCCTTCCTCAGATAATCCGGCGAATACCTCGCATAGACCCTCTCCGTGATCCTGCTGTCCGAGTGCCCTAGGTACTGGGCGATTTCGGACATCGGAGTTCCCGCCTCCGCCATCCACACGGCGGCCGTGTGGCGAAGATCGTGTGGGGTGAAATCGGACAGGCCGGCACGCCGGCACGCCGCCGCGAACGACTTCTTCACATTCTTGACCGGCTGGCCGTCATATTCAACGACGTGATCGCTTTGCGCCTGCGCCTTGGCCGCGCGCAGGACCGGGTAGAGGGTCTGGTTGATCGGCACGATCGCCCGCCCCTTCCCGCCTTCTTTCCGTCCCAGCCAGATCGTCCTGCGGTCGAAATCGACCTGAGGCCACGTCAGAGCTAGAAGCGCTTCCTTCCGGCCGCCCGTGGCAATCGCGAGATGCAGGAACACAACAAGGTGCGGCTGACCGGCCGCCGCATCGAGCAGCATGGAAAACTGAACCCTGGTCAGCCATCGATCGCGGGGCGGCGGGGCTGATGGAAGCTCGATCACGAACCCCGTCTTCCCCGCCCACCTGAAGGCGGCGGACAGCATGGATATCTCTTTCCGGACCGTGGCTGGCGCCTTCCCGCGCGCAGCGACGTAATCTCGGCACCATGCGCGGTCAATCTGGTCCACCCTCAGCGCCGCACAATAGGGCTTGAGGATGCGCCACATGATCTTCATGTAGTCCTTGGTGATGGCCTTCGTGTCATCGAGGTAGGCCTCGACGACATCACCAACGATATCCCCTATGGGTTCCGCGAGCGCTCGCTCAAGATCAACTGCCGCCCGCTCGGCAGCAGGACGGTTCTCCTCTGTGGCGGCAAGGTTTCCAAGGGAGAGGCGCCTTCGCTTCCCGTCGACGACTGAGGCTGCGCACCACTTCCCCCGATATTCGATGATTCGCATTCGTATTCCTCCAGAGCCTCTGTGGGGATTCTCACCAGCCGCCCGATCCGGACGGCCCGGAGGAGCCCCGCTCGGACAAGGTTATAGACGTGCTGGTCGCTGCATCCCCAGCGCGCTGCAATGTCGGCAGCCTTCAGGAGTTGTTCTGCCATCATCCCCTCCCCACCCTCGTCGCCACCAGGGCGAGGGAAATCTCATTGACCAGCCCGGTGACGCTGTGGTGATCCGGCCGACCCTCCAGCACCAAGATGGCGCGCTCGACCGCGGCGTCGATGTCGATCGGGCCGATCAGGGGGGTGCCGTCCGCGTCGAGCAAGGTGGCGGAGATGCCGTCGGTGGTGAGCTGGCGGGCGGTCGACATCACGCACCCTCGTTGACGATGGCGAAATACACGTCCCGGCACCCCCGGACATCGGCCAACGCATCATGGGCGCCGACCAGATCGCGGCCGGTGAAATGCCGATATGCCTCTTCCAGCTTCGGAGGCTTGGGCTTGTTGAAGCCGGCGGCAATCATCTTGGGCGTCGGCGGCAGGTTCAGGATCGGCGTGGACGCCTCCATGGTGCAGAACCGCCGCTCGGGCAGTGCCTGCTCCAGATCGTTGCGCTGAAACAGAGTCGCCATCAGGGCCAGGTCGAACTCGATGTTGTGCGCCACCAGAAGGTCAGCCTTCGCGGCCATCGCCCGGAACGCCAAGGCGGCGAGCTTCGGGTGGATGCCGAACTGGCGCGCCACCTCGTCCGTGATCCCATGCACCTTGGCCGCGCCCGCAGGGATCGGGACCCCCGGATTGATGATCAGGTTGAGGCAAGCCCGCTCGGCCCCGTCGTCATCGGTCAGGAGCCCCGCAAGCTGGACAACGTGGGGCTGGTGCTTGGCGTCGGACGGCGCGCGCTTATCGGGAAGGCCGGTGGTCTCGGTGTCGAAGAAGAGAATGGACATGGTCAGTACTCCCTCCCAACGCGCGCCCGCTGCTCTTCCAGCACCCCGGCGCCCAGTTCGCGGCAGACCTCGATATCAAGCCGCTCCCACGCGGCCTCCAGGTCCGCCTCGGTGGTGGTGGCCTCCAGTTCCGCCAGTCCGGCCCGGGCGGCGGCAGACAACGCGGGGCCGGACGCGTCGGCGATCGCCACCAGTTCCGCCATGTGCGGATAGATCGCCTTCTTCACGGCGTTCGGCGCGGCCGCGTAGTGGGCGTCAAGGGCGGCGCGCCCCTGGGCGGCAACACCCTTGGCGATAGCCAGGGGGTCGTCTTCCGGCGCCGGCGCGGGCGGCAGGTCAACGTCCGCATCAATCACATCGGCCGCTCCCCGCGTGATTCCGCGCAGGCTGTCCTCGATCAAGCGGGCCCGGCCCTGGGCTTTCGGCGCCGCCGCAGCCTCCGCCGGATAGAACTCGTCGACCACGTCGTCGATATCGTCGCCGGGCAGCGGTGCGTTCGGGGCCGGCAGCGACAGCAGACGGCGGGCCTCGGTTTCGATCTCGGCGATGCTGACGTGCGTCTTGGCCCGGAACAGGGCGATTTCATGTGCGCTCGACAGCAGGTCGGAAAGCTTGCCTCGGAACTCAAGACCGACCACCTGGATGGTGAGTTGCGACCCGTCCGGCGCCGTCGCCTGTTTCGGGGTCACGGTCAGCACCAGGGGAATATTCGCCAGGATGCCGCCGGTCTGGGACCGCAGGAACGCCATCGTGGACATGATGCCGACGATGCTGTTGTAGCTGGTGGTGCGGAATTTCCACACGCCACCGATCCCGCCAACGTCAAGGTCGAGCAGTACCGACAGCGCCCCGTTCATTTTGCACTTGGCCCCCTGGCGCGCCGGATCGGCAAACTCACAGGGGCAGGCCCGTTCGCAAGATGTCCCCGCTTTCGGATCCAGTTTGGTGGCCGTCTCGCCGTCCCCCGAGCACACCAGAGTTCGGCCGGAGAACATGGCGTAGCGCGTCGGGAAGTTCAGCGCCGGATCGTCGTAGAGCAGGCGGACCGGGATCGCCTTCGGGGCATCGCCGATCTGCTGGTGAATCGCCTCGTCGCGCTTGAAGTTTCCGTCCTGGCCGCGCTCAAGGCCGGTGACCAGAAAGTGGTCGAGCTTTTTCGGGGGCTGGAACTCCTTTCCGGTCCCGCTCGTTCGCACGGCCCCCTTCATCCCGATCTTGATCTTGCCCCGCTCGGGCAGGCTCGGAATCAGGTTCTTGATCATCAGCCGACGCTGCGGCACGACATCGTTACTCAGCGGCGCGTTCATAGCTCATGTCCTTCTGTTCGGGCGCGTCGAAGAAGCCGAGGGCCTCTAGACCCTCAAGCGTCTTGAGCGCATAGGCGGGGAGCCCGACGGTGCTGATACCGCCGTCGTAGCCGGGCCAATGGCCGGTCTCCAGGCAGCGGGCGAACAGGCGGATGGCGCGACGAGCCAGCCGCTCGCCCCACATCATCGCCTCGTCGTCGAGGGTGCAGATCGAGCACAGGTAAGGCGGGGCCTTCTCCTGCACGATGAAGAAGAAGCTGTCCGGCCGGGTGCCGGTGACCGCCTCGATCCCGTCCAGGGTGTGGGCGGCCTGGATGTGGTAGCCATAGTCCTGGACCGCGCGGCGAAAATCGTCGGGGTGGGCGCTGGTTGTGGTCTTGAAATCGGGGACATGGACCGGCACCGTCGGAAGCCAGTCCGGGCGGCAGCGCAGCCAGACCCCGGTCTCGGCGTCCTGCCAGAACAGCGACTGCTCGGCGCGGCCGTTGGACAGCGCGAGGCGGACCAGATCCGACCGCATCGCGGCATCGCGCATCGCCTTGACCGCCTCGAACTCCTTGGCGCGGATCAAGGTCTTCCCCTCACCCTCGGCCTGGGCGGCGAAGGCCTTGCCGGCGTTGCTGCGCAGGTCGAGTTCGGCCGGCATGACGGCGATGCGCTGCTCGAACTCAGCGCCCTGAAGGAGCCACATGTGGGCGGCGCGGCCGACCGAAAGGGCCTTGGTGGTTTCTTCCTTCCAACCTGGGTTGAGGCGGCGGTTATCCCACCAGAACGCGGCCGGGCACTCGCCGATGATCCGCTTCATGCCGCTGGCGGACAGACTGGGAGTGGGGGCCGGATCGGCGTGGTACACGTCGTCGGGCATGTCGTAGATGCCGGACCCGCCGGCAGAGATCGCGGCGCGGGCGGCGTCGAGGGTGGTGAGCTGGGTCATCGAACACTCCACGGCCGAAAGCTGCTGCCCTGGGGCTGCCGGCGGCGCCGTCGGCAGCCCCAGGGCAGCAGCTTGCGGAAGATGGTCGGCATCATGGGCGGGGCTCCTCGTTGCTGGCCTCGATCGTCTCGGCAAGGGTGTTCAGGTGCCTGATCAGGTGGCCAACCTCGCCCCGAGCGATCATGCGGCCGACGGGCTCCCAGCAGCGGCCAACCTCGTGACCGCTGGCGACCAAGCCGATGGCCTGTTCGATTTCCCGATACACCTCACGCAGATAGTCTTGCGTGTCCCTGACGATTCGCAGGCTTGCCGCGCGGCTCCTGTCTGTGATCAAGACGCGCGGTGGCGGGACGGGCTCGGGCTCGGGCTCAATCTCGGCCTTGATCGGGACGGCGCGCCCGGGCCAACCGCCGGCCGGTGCCGACGTGCAGGTCTTGCAGCCGTGGCGGCCGATGGTGTAGGCCGCCCGGTCAAGGCACTCATCGCAGATCGCAACGGCGGTCGCGCCCACCACCAGCCATCGGACATCGGCGAGCGGCGATTCGCAGAATGAGCAGGCCTGGGACTGCTGGGCTGGCACCGGTGGCTCGGCGGCGTCCTGATCTTTGGCGGCCTTGGTCGTCTTGCGTCGGGGCTGGCGGGGGATCGCGGTCATGGCCGATCCCCCGCGTTGGCAAGCTCCAGCAGCACCGCGACCACGGCCGGATAGGCGGATACCTCGGGCGGGAGAGCCGTCCGGCGCTCTCCATCGGCGCACAGGACGCGGTAGGACAGGACGGTGCGGCCGTCCCCGGCAGTCGAGCGGCCGGTGACGATGGCCGGGCCGGCATACTCGTCGGCGATGGTCACGGTGACGGGGGTGTCGAGCGGGATCGGGATCATGATCACTCCGCAGCAAGCCGCCCCTCGATCGCGTCGAGCGCGCCGAGCAGGGTGGCGAGGTGGCGTTGGGAACAGGCCAAGTCGGCCTCGGCGTTGGTGGTATCGCCCCCGCGCGCGCCGACCTGGGCGAGGATCCGGCGATCCCGCTCGACGTGCCGGGTCCAGGTCGCAATCCTGCTGCCCAGGTCGTCCGCGCGGCTCGGCGCCGGCAACAGGGCGGGGTCGATCGGGCCGTCGAAGCGGCGCTCCAGGTCGCAGATGGTCGGGCGGCGGGGCATCGGGGCTACTCCGCAGCGACCGCGAGCGCGGCGGGCTCGGTCAGGTCGAGCAGGATCCGCCCGAGCCGGCGGGCCTGATCGGCGGACAGGCTGATGCAGGTCTTGCCCGCATAGCCCGGCTGATAGAGGTCCACCCCGTCGCGGCCGATCGGGCCGCCGTCGCGCTGGTTGCCGTTGGCGACGGACACCGCGTCGTCGATGGTGATGGCGGTGCCGGGAGTGGCGAGGATGGTCTGGGCGGCGTTCATGACGGTCACACCTCCGATTCGAGGCTGATGGCGATGCCGACGAGCGTCAGGGCGGCGCTCAAGCCAGCGGCGAGGTAGGCGAGCAGCGAGGCCATGTCAGCGGCCCTCCTTCGCGGCGGCGAGGGCGGCGCGGGCTTTGTCGTAGCCGGCGTGCGCGGGGTGTCCGGGGTAGTAGGACGCGGGCATGCGCTCTCTGAGGCCGAGCAGCGCCCATTCCAGATTTTCGACCAGCTTGGCCTGGGTGGCGCGCAGCCGCTCGATCTCTTCCTGCTGGCCGATGACCTCCGCTTCCAGCGTGGTGATGCGATCGCCGTAGCAGGTGAGCGCGGTTTCATTCTCGGCCTGGGCGGCGGCAAGGTCGGCCCGGGCCTTGTCGAGCTTTTCGTTGAGCGTTTCGACCTCGAAGCAAGCCTCGTCGCTCTCGGCCCGCAGCCGCTCGATCTCGGCGGCCATCTCCGGGGCGGCGGCGATCAGGGCCGCGTTGGCTTCGATTTCGGCTCTGCCCCGCCAACCGCTCCACCCCACCCTGCAAACAGGGTTCGGGTGCCCGCCGGCAACGGAATTGACCAAATTGTTCGGAAAATCGGCGACCCACGGCCCCGGCGTGTGCCCGGCGGTCGGATCGGCAACGGTCTCAACATGGCCCGTGCCGTCGTGCGGCGGCGCGGTCAGGGTGGCGGGGTGTTCGGTGCTGTCCATGATGACGTGACCTCCGAGGGTCCGGGGCCGCCGCTGGGGTGCAGGGAGCGGACGGCGGCCCCGGTGGCCTGCCGTTGAGATCGGCAGGCCGGTTGCAGGGCTTACGCGGCGTCGAGGCCTTCGTCGTCCTCGTCGCCCTCGGGCTCGTTGGCGTCGTCGGCGGTCAGGTCTTCGCCGTCTTCCTTGGGCTCGGACGGGCTCGGGCTCGGCGCGGGGGCCGGGGTCTCGGGGTCGGTCGGGTCGATGTCGGGCATGCGGTCCTCCTCCGGGACGGCGCCGCAGGTGGCGCCGAGCGGTTGCCGTCGGCGGGGCCGGCGGATCAGCGATGGCTGATGGGAGGGAGTTTCGCACTATGGTGCGATATTGGCAACCTGTTTCGCACTATGGTGCGATTTTCAGCGCCGCACGATCGTGCGACCATAACCGCAGCCATTTGACGAGGCGGCGATGTTCAAGGTAATAAATATTAGAAATATATCAAAAGAAACGCTCTTTAATTCATTAATATACGTCGTAATAATTACAATAGGCGCGACATCGCTTAGCCTTTATCTTTTGCTGGACGCGAAAATTTCGCGCATTTCCAATGAAAACGCTTTTTTAAAGATACGCGTTTCCGAACTTGGCGACGAGATTGGCCGCATTGAAAGAATATATGGAGACAAAAATTCACTTGAACACGAAACCGCCTTACAAAAAATCGACACATTAAGCAGAAGGATTGAGGACGTTTACCTTGATTGCTCTGGAAGTTATTCAAGGATAAAAAATGTTGAGGGCGATATATCAACAATTAATTCTGAATTATCGCTCATTAGACTTCAAATGCTCACAAGATAATATACGGAGCCACCAATGGCGCAGCCAAAAGCGCTTGTTCTAGCGTCCCTCGTGCTTTCCGCCTGTGCTTGGCACGAATCGCGCCCGCTCGGCACCGTTGACCCAGCCGACAAGGTGGCGCTCCTGCCGACCGGGACGTTCGGCCTGCTCGGCGCGCTGAAGGACGAGCTGTCCCGCCGGGGCTGGACCATCATCGTGTCGCAGGGTGACGACCGGGTAACCGGCAGGGTGTTGCCCGATGCCGATGTCACGATCAGCCGGGAGCGCAAGCCGCGCTACACCTTCAAGGTCGAACAGCGCACCTGGAACCCGTGCCTGATCGGGGCGAACGCACTCCGCTACGAGGTGTCGGTGATCGACAACGCCAGCGGCCAGGAGGTGTTCTTGATGAAGGGGCGCGGCGACTGCTGGTTTGGTCGCAACGATGGAGGCATGCCGGCGGCCGTTGATCGGCTGGAGGCGGCGGTGGGAAGGCGCCCGGGGTAAGGGGGGGCTTGTCAGGCCCAATCCTCCGCACCCCGCCCGCTCCGGCCGGCGGGGTTTTTCGCACCCGCAGGCGAATAAGCAAATCTACCTACAGCCTGCAAAAAAGCATAGGCATATATGCCTTTGCGCCGGTTGCCGATCCCACGAGACAAGGTACGCTAAAAGCTGCTCGCGGAAAACGCGCGGGTACACTTGATAGAGTTACCCCTCCATCAGGTGGTGCAAAGACGGTGGCACGTCGATGCAGCAACGATTACTCGCTACCCGCGCGGCTGAGCCCAGCCCGCCGGATATGGCACTGTGGAGGGGTAGAATGCAAGAACAGGCGCGGAAGCAATTTGCAGAGGACGTATCTGCTGTTTATTCAGCGTTTACAGTAGAATTGCACAAACCGTCGTTGCGAAATCTTTTAGCTGAGAGGCCGGCTACTTTTCGCGCGAATATGCGCCGCCTGCTCCAAAAGGCGCGCTCTGGCCTCCTCACCGAGATCTCGGTGCTCGAACTGCTCGATCAGACTGATAATCGCCGCCAGCGTCCGATCCGATCGCTGATCCCCAGGCGCACCACCGCGAAGAAGATCGTCAACGGTCACATCTGGCCCAGCACCACGGGCTAAGGCCTCCATCTGGTCCACGCCGGGCATTTTCCCGTCCAGGTACGAGCGTAGGGTTTGCTCCGGGATGCCGGATGCGCGCGCCCATTCGGTCTGCTGGAGGCCGCGCGCCTCCATAAACCGCAGCAGCCGGTCAGCAATGCTGCCCGGGACTGCCTCCCTAATTTTTCTCGGCCTTCCCATGGCGGGAATCTTTCTCAATGACACCCCCAAGGGCAATCGCACTGTGGTGCGATACTGATTGAGTTTCGCACTATCGTGCGATACCATCCTTGGATCATGACCATTGCACAGACCCTTCTGCGCATTCGCGCGTTCGCAGCGCAGCCCGGTTGGACCAAGACCAGGCTGGCGCGGGAAGCCGGGCTCCATGACACCCGCCTGCGGCACATGGACGACGACGGCTGGAACCCGACCCGCCGAACGATCGAGGCGCTCGAATCCGTCATCCCGCCCGACTGGCAGCCCGGCCCGGGCGCCGACACCCCCACACCCTCGGAGGCTGCGTGATGCCCAAGCGATCGCATCAACCCTGCCCCCTGGCGGTCTGGGCTGCGCTCCCCGATGCACCGCCGATCTGCTCCGATCCCTTTATCGACATCCCGATACGGGCGGCGGTGCAGGTGATGACGATTCTGGCGCGGGCCGGGGTGATTTCTCCACAGACGGCCGTCAGCACCCTGGAGCCCGGCGCATGACCCACCACGACAACGTCCTCGACTTGCATGCCCACCCCCGCTGGCTTGTGCTGCACCAAGTGTCGGTGAGATGCACACGCAAATCGACGACGAATGATGACAGCGATTTACAGATGGCTGTGGCCGCCTGCATCCGCCGGTTCGCGGTTGCGGCGGGCGGCATCGACGCGGCGGCGGATCTGGTGGGGGTCGAGCCCCGCACCTTTCGCGGGTGGCAGGTCGCCGGGGCCAACCTCCCCCGAGCCGAGCATCTGTTGCGCGCGGGAAAATGCTACCCGCCGCTGGCGGACCTGCTGGCCCGCGAGATGGGCCTCCGCGTCGATGGCCTGACCGCCCAGGAGCTTGCCGCCCTCCGTGCCCTGCTGCCGGCCGCCCGCGTGGTCGAGCGGCTGGTCGAGACGGATCAGGCCCAGGCCGACCTGTTTGCCGGATAGGAGGCTGCCGTGCCTCGACCAACCCCTCTTTGGAAACTCCCTCCCGATCAGCGGCGCGCCGAGAAAGAGCGCCGCCGCCAAGCCCGAAAGGATGCCGCCGTGTCCCAATCCCCCGCCCCCGCTCCCTCCCCCGACGACGAGATCTATGGCCTCGCCCGCGCCATCATCGACACCCACGTCGCCGCCATCGACGAGGCTCGTCAGGCCAAGGATGATGGCACCACCGGCCACGCCAGCGCCTGGAAGGCCGCGAAAAAAGTTGGCCTCCCGGTAGATCCGCTGAAGCTGTGCCTCAAGCTGAAGCGGATGTCGGAGAGCAAGCGGCGCGACTTCCTGCGCGGCTTCGACGCTTTGCGGATCTCGTATTTCGGCTGGGACAACCAGCTCGACATGTTCGAGGCCTCCCGGTCGACGGTCGAAGCCGAGGCGGCCGAGGCTGAGCCGGAAAGCGCGGTCGAGGCGGTCGAGGATGCCCCGGAGCCGGTCGCCGCGCCGGCGATCGATCAGGATGGGATCAAGGCCAAGATCGACCGGGCGATGGAAGCGGCCAAGGACGCCGTCGCCCTGGCTCCCGAAACCGACCCCGAAGCCGATCATGCCGGCACCGCGTTCAACCAGGGGCGCATGGCGGCCTTGGCCGGGCAAACCGGGGAGCAGAACCCTTACAAGCGCGCCAGCTTGCGCGGCAGGGTCTGGGCTCAGGGCCACGCGAAGGGGGTGGCCGAGCGCGCCGCCAAGCAGTTCGAGGGCGATGCGGCTGCGTCGAATGTCGTTGCGCTGCCGGTCGAGCCCACCGCCTTGGGCGACGCCCGCCCGGCCTTTCCGCACTGAGGCCACGCCGCGATGCCCGACACCCCCACGCCTGAAGTGCGGCTCGTCATCCACGGCGAGCCGGCCTCAAAAGCCAATTCCCGCCGCATCGTGCCGAGAGGGAAGCGGTTCGCCTCGATCAAGTCGGACAAGGCATTGGGTTGGCTGGAGCGGGCGGAGGGGGAAATCCCCCGCCCGGATCGCCTGCCCTTCCCCGGCGGGGAGGTGGTCGCCTTCATCGCGATCTACTACGCCACCCACCGCCCGGATCTGGATGAATCCCTGGTGCTCGACTTCCTGCAAGGGCGCGTCTACGCCAACGACCGGCAGGTTCGCGAACGCCACACCTACCATTTCATCGACCGCGACAACCCCCGCGTCGAGGTCGTGGTGCGGCCGAGGGCGGCGGCATGAGCGCCCCTGCCCTCCGCCCCTACCAGAGCAAGGCCGTTGCCGAGGTGCTCGCCCACCTCCAGCGCGGCGCCGAGGGCGTGCTGCTCGAAAGCCCGGTCGGCAGCGGCAAGACCACGATGGGGATGGAGATCGTTGACCGCGTGATCGGCGCCGGCCAGCGGGTGGCGTGGTTCACCCACCGGCAGGAGCTGCGCGATCAGGCGGCGGCGCGGGCCGACCTCTACGACCTCGCCTATGGGATCATCGCCCCGGGCGAGGAGGTGACCTCGGCCCGGCTGCACGTCGCCAGCATCGACACCGTGACGGCGCGGATGGATGCGCTCCGGCCCTGGCTGGCCTCGCTCGATCTGGCGGTGTTCGACGAGGCGCACCACGTCGCCGCCGCCGGCTGGACCCGGATCGCCGACGCTATGCCCCGGGCGCGCAAGCTCGGGCTGACCGCCACCCCCTATCGGCTCGACGGCAAGGGGCTCGGCGAGGGCGGGCATTTCACGGCGACGGTGCGCACCCTCTCGATTGCCGAGTTGACCGAGGCCGGCTACCTCGCCCCGGCCCAGGTCTATGCGCCGCCCTCGTCGCTCGACCTGTCCAAGGTCGCCAAGCGCGGCGGCGACTTCGCCCTGGGCGAGATGGCCCGCGCGGTCGAGGCGGCCGGGCTGGCGGTGCTTGGCCGTCGCTGGTATGCCACCCATTGCCCCGGCGAGCCGGCCGTCGTCTTTTGCCCCACGGTCGAGCTGGCCGAGGCCAGCGCCGCCGCCTATCGCGAGGCCGGCTGGCTGGCCACCTCGGTCGATGGCTCGATGTCCGCCCGGGAGCGCGCCGCGGCGATCGGTGGGCTTGCAGACGGGTCGGTGCAGGTGCTGACCTCCTGCGCCCTGATCGGCGAGGGGCTCGATATCCCCGCCATCGCCTGCGCCACCCTTGAGCGCCCCACCGCCTCGACCTCGCTCTACGTCCAGATGATCGGGCGCGCCCTGCGGCCCCACCCCGACAAGAGCCACGCCACCATCCTTGATCTGGTCGGCAACTGCTCGCGCCATGGCATGTACGACGCTCGCCGGGCCTGGGACCTCAAGGGCGGGCTGCGCGGGCTGGAGAAGGCTGTAGCCGCCGTCTGGCGCTGCCGCAAATGCCACCGCGTCCAGGGGCGACCCGACGAGAACACGGTGATGCGCTGCGACTGCGGCAACACCCAGACGGTCAAGGGCTGGCAACCGCCTGCGATCGAGGCCCATCCGCCGATCGCCGGCATCCCCGCCGACTACCTGCTCAGCATGAAGTGGAAGGACGCGGTCAAGGCCTGCAAGACGCACGCCGATCTGGTGATGTTCTTCCGGCTCTACGGGCAGATCCACCCAGGGAAGTGCCAGAACCCCGAGGCCATGGCCCGGATGCACATGGACCAGCGCAACGCCTGGAAGCGGCGCGAATTTCGGGCTGGAGGGTGGAAATGACCCCCGAGGAAGGAGGGCCGCTGAATGGCCTGGCTCTATGCGCCGGGGGCGGCGGGCTCGAACTCGCCTTGCACATCGCCTGCCCCGGGTATCGCACTGTGGGTTACGTCGAGCGGGAAGCCTTTGCTGCGGCCTCCCTCGTGGCCCGGATGGAAGCGGCGGAGCTGGATCAGGCTCCTGTCTGGGACGACCTTGCCACCTTCGACGGCCGACGCTGGCGTGGATGCGTGGATATCGTCTCTGCGGGCTATCCGTGCCAGCCGTTCAGCCTCGCCGGCCGGCGACGCGGCGCCGATGACCCCCGCCACCTCTGGCCCCACGTCGCCCGCATCGTCGCCGAATGCGAGCCCGGCGCCGTCTGGCTCGAAAACGTCGCCCACCATCTTCGTCTGGGGTTCCGAGAGGTCCACGAAGAGCTGGAGCGCATGGGTTATCGCGTTGCAGCGGGATTGTTCACGGCGGCTGAAGTCGGCGCGAGCCATGAACGCAAGCGGCTGTTCGTCCTGGCCCACCGCGCGGGCGGCGGACGGCAACGGGTCGAGCTATCAGCGGGATCGGGGGCAGAAGGGAGCGGAGCGGCCGACCCTGCTGGGGGCGGCGATCACATGGCCGACGCCATCGGCCTCGGATGGGGAGCGAGCGGGAACGATCACCGCCGGCATGTCGGGCCAATCCTTGGCGCAGGCGGTGAACACCCCGGCGATCTGGCCGACACCGCGGGCGGGCGACGGCGACAAATGGAGCGCCAGGAAGCAGCGAGACGACAGTCTGACGCAACAGGCGATGGCATGGCCGACGCCGGCAGCCCGGGACTGGCGGGCGCCGAACAGCGCGGCCAGCCACGACCGGCGCAACGAGGGAAGCGGACGCGGCCAGCAACTGCCCAATTTCGTGGAGCACCGTTTCTCTTCGCTCCCGGCCCCGGGGACGAGCGATGGCCCGACATCATCGCCGAACGGCCAGACCTCGCGCCGGCGGTTGAACCCGCAGTTCGCGGAATGGCTCATGCAGTGGCCCATCGGGTGGACCGCCTGCGACTCGTCGGCAACGGCGTTTGCCCGCTGGAAGCAGCGTTCGCGTTCCGCACTCTCCGCGCTGCTCTCGCGGCCGGCGATCGAGGCGGACGGGCAATTGCGGCTGTTCGGGGAGGCTGCTGAATGACCCCCGACCCCACCCACGAAGCCGACCTGCTCGACAAATTGGCCGCTGTCCACGACATCCGGGCCGCCAGCGCCACCGACGCCGAGACCCGCGCCGATCACGAGAGCGCGGCCAGGGCCTGCCGACGCCGGGCTGAGGACTGGCGGGCCGGGCGCATCAAATGGCCGACCGTCGCAGTCGAGAGGGGGCGGCGATGAGCAGCGCCACAGGCCATTACCGCATGCACCGCGGCTGGATGGACAATCCGGCCCTCGGCGGCGCCCGCGAGTCGTTCTGCCGACGGGCGGCATGGTGTTGGCTGATCGAGAATGCCGCCTGGAAGCCCCGGCGCGAAAGCATCGCCGGGCGCACGGTCGAGCTTCAGCGCGGGCAGGTCACCGCCTCGCTGCGGTTCATGGCGAAGGCATGGGGCTGGTCCGAGCCGGCAGTTCGACGATTCATCGAGCGTCTCAAAACCGACGCAATGATCGACGCAGCAACCGACGCAGGGCAGATGGTCATAACCATCTGTAATTACGACAAATATCAAGCTGAAGCCGGCAACACCGACGCAGCAACCGACGCACCTTCCGACGCAGAAGCGACGCAGGAGCGACGCAAAGAAGAAAGAAAGAAAGAAGGGAATCTAGGTGGTGGTGGGGACGCGCGCTCGCGCGAGGACGCCGATCCGGTCACCGAACCGGACGCCTCGACGGGCATCGACCCGTTCCAGCCGGATGCACGCACCGTCGTCAGCCGGTTCCACCACCTGCGCCGCACCCTCTGGCCCACCGAGGCCAAGTTTCCGGCGCCGGACCTGACCCTGCTGACCCAGGCAGCGGAGTACCTCCAGGGCGCACCGCTCGCCCTGGTGCTCGACGTGATCGAGCACGGCATGCGCACCGCCGCAGCCGATGGCCGACCCGCCACCCAATCGCTGAAGGCGTTTTGCCTGTCGATACCAAACGCCGCCGTCTCCCACCGAAAATCGCTTGGAGGAGCCCATGGCACCGACCAACCTCGCCCCCGCTCTGCGCGCCGCCGCCCCTACGACCCTGACGAGAGCCGACGCCGGACGCTTGAGGCGTTCCCTGACCTCGTGGACGGGCCTCTCTGAGGCGCTCCCTGACGGCGTGGCCGAGCTGCTGCCGGCGGCTCGGGCCGACATCGAGGCCCGTCTGGCCCCGGTGGATCCGGCGGTCATGGCCGGCCTGATGCAGCGGATGTGGGATGCCGGCGTGCCCCAGCCCGAGCCCATCACCCTGGCCGAGTGGCGGCGGCTGCTGTCGCCCTACCCCGCCGCCGTGCTGGCGTCGGCCTTCGACCAAGTGGTTCGAACCCACCGGTGGCCGGACCCGCCCAAGATCGCCGACGTGGTGCGGTGGGTCGGCGAGGCGATGACCCGGCTGACGGACTGGCGCCACACCATCGCCCAGGCCGAGCTGCGGGCCAAGCTGGAGGCCAAGGGGCGGGCCGACGATGACGCCCGCCGCGCCAGGGTGGCTCGCTGGCAGGCGGGGCTCTCTCCGGAGGACCGGGACGCCCTCGCCCAGGTCAGAGCCCGTCTCGCGGCCGGGGAGAGTGCCGCGGCGATCGTCGCCGGGAGCATGCGGACGTGACACCGATTGACGACCATGGAGGACCGAATTGAGCAAGCGCAACCGAGGTGGACGCCGCCGGCAGCAGGGGGAGCGGTACCCGAGCGGCGACCTGCGCCCCCGGGAGACGATCCCCCCCGAGGCCCTCAAGCGGCGGGCGGAACTGGCCGGCTGCTCGCCGGAGATCGCCGCCAAGCGACCGGAGGCGGGCTACGCCCTCGGGCAGTTGCTGATGCGGGGCGTCATCGACCAGCGCCAGCACGACGCGGGCATCGCTTTCGGCCGTGACTGGACCCGGTGGGCGCTGATGGCCGGCCTGCCGGCGCACCAGCCCCGACAGCCCACCGGGCAGCCCCGCCACGAGCCGACCGCCAAGGACTGGCTGGAGGTCCGCGACCGATACCTCGCCGCCTGCGCCGCCGTGCGAGACCGGCGCCCCGCCGGGCTGGTGTGGGCAGCGGTCGAGATGGTGGTTGCCGATGAGGTCGCGCAGCCGATCCTCGACGGGCTGACCGGCCCGGCCGGCGTCCGTGCCTTGCGTGATGGGCTCGACGCCTTGGCCGAGCATTACCGCATCCCCCGGCGTGAGGTGGCTTGACCCTTTCGACGGCATGACGTAATTTGGGAAATGTCAATTAGTTGAATTGCGCCCGGAGCCGAAAGGTTGCCGGGCGTTTTTCATTTTCAGACCCGGACATCGCCATGACCGCCAAACGCTCGACCGACTGGGAGGCGATCGAGCGCGAGTTCAGGGCCGGCCAGCTGTCGGTGCGCGAGATCGCCCGGCAGCACGGGGTGACCGACACCGCCGTTCGCAAGCGGGCCAAGGTCGAGCAATGGGACCGCGACCTGTCCGGTCAGGTCCGCGAGGTGGTTCGCAGCCGGCTGGTTCGCACCGAGGTTCGCAGCGCCAACGCGCGCGAGGCGGTCGATGCCGCCGCCGCTCGGGGCGTCGATGTCGTCCTCCGTCACCGCCGCCGGCTGTCCCGTCTGGGCGATCTGGCCGACCGGCTGGCCGAGCGGGCCGAGACGCTGCTGAGTGCGGACGATCCTTTGCCGCTCGATGCCCTGGCCGACGCCGCGCAGACCGTCGAAAGCGTCGGCCGTGCCGTCGATCGCCTCATCAAGGGCGAGCGCCAGGCCTTCGGGCTCGACGATGCCGGCGGCGGCGAGGGTGACGACGCCCTGGCCGAGCGCCTCGCCCGGGCCAAGCGGAGACTGACCCCCGATGCGTGACGCCGTGATCGACCTCGCCGCCCGCTGCCAGTTCGACCCGCTGCGGTGGTCGCTGGCTGCCTGGGATTGGGGCCAGGGCGCGTTGGCCGAGGTCGAGGGGCCGCGCGACTGGCAGCGCGACATCCTCGGCGCGATCCGCGACCACCTCGCCGACCCGGCCACCCGGTTCCAGCCCTGCCAGATCGCGGTCTCTTCCGGCCACGGCATCGGCAAGTCGGCGCTGATGGGGATGCTGTCGAACTGGGCGCTGTCCTGCCATGTCGGGGCCCGCATCCTCACCACCGCCAACACCGAGGCCCAGCTGCGCACCAAGACGGCGCCCGAGGTCGGCCGCTGGTTCGGGATGTCGCTGACCGCGTCCTGGTTCAACACCCAGGCCACCGCGATCAAGGCGCGCGACCCGGCCCAGGCCGAGGGCTGGCGCCAGGATTTCGTCTCCTGGTCGGCCACCAACACCGAGGCCTTCGCCGGGCTGCACAATCAGGGGCGGCTGGTGATGCTGCTGTTCGACGAGGCCTCCAACATCGACGACAAGGTGTGGGAGGTGGCCGAAGGCGCCCTGACCGACGCCGACACCATCCTGATCTGGGTGGTGTTCGGCAATCCCACCCGCAATTCCGGCCGCTTCCGTGAATGTTTCCGCCGCTATCGCCATCGCTGGCTGACCCGCCAGATCGACAGCCGCACCGTCCCCGGCACCAACCTCGCCAAGATCGAGCAATGGAGGCTCGATCACGGCGAGGACAGCGACTTCTTCAAGGTCCGGGTCCGGGGCGAGTTCCCCAGCCAGTCCGCCCGGCAGTTCATCAGCGGCGATGATGCCGACGCGGCGCGGGGGCGGCACCTGCGGCCCGAGCAGTATTCCTTCGCCCCGGTGGTGCTGGGGGTCGATCCGGCCTGGACCGGGGATGACGAGTTCGTCATCGCCCTGCGCCAGGGGCTCTACGCCAAGACCCTGCTGACCCTGGCCCGCAATGACGACGACGTGGCGATGGCCGGGGTGATCGCCCGCCTCGCCGCCGAGCACCACGCCGACGCGGTGTTCGTCGATGCCGGCTTCGGGACCGGCATCGTCTCGGCCGGCCGGGCACTCGGGCATAGCTGGCGCCTGGTGTGGTTCTCCGGCCAGAGCCCCGACCCCGGTTGCCTCAACATGCGCGCCTTCATGTGGCGCGAGATGCGCGACTGGCTGAAGCAGGGCGGCGCGATCGATCAGGCCGACGCCACGCTCTACCAGGATCTGGTTGGCCCCGAGACCGTGGCCCGGCTCGACGGCAAGATCCAGTTGGAAGCCAAGGAGGCGATGAAGCAACGCGGCCTGCCCTCCCCCAACCGCGCCGACGCGCTGGCGCTGACCTTCGCCGCCCCGGTCGCCCGGCACAGTGCCGCCGCCGGGGTGCCGACGTTCGCGGCCGACCAACAGCAGGAGTACTGACATGGGGCTTTTTGGCGGTGGCGGTGGCGGCAGCGCCCCGGCGGTGGCGACGACGGTCGCGACCAAGGCGGCGAGCTATGCTGACGACGCGGTGCAGGACGCCTACGAATCGACCCGCAGGCGCAACGCGGCGGCCGGCACCGGTGCCACCATCCTCACCGGCGGCTTGGGCGACAGCGGCAAGGTCGGCACCGCCACCTCCAGCAAGACGTTGCTGGGGCAATGACCATGGACGCCGCCGCGATCCGCCGCCAGTGCCTGGGCCGGCTCAGCCAGCTTGAGACCGAGCGCGAGTCGTGGGTCGCCCATTGGCGCGACGTGTCCGACATGATCCTGCCCCGGCGCGGCCGCTTCCTGGTGTCCGACCGCAACAAGGGCGGCCGGCGCAACCGCAAGATCATCGACAACACCGGCACCCTGGCGCTGCGCACCATGGCCGCCGGGCTGATGAGCGGGATCACCAGCCCGGCGCGGCCGTGGTTCATGCTGGCGGCCCAGTCTCCCGCCCTAGCCCGCGATGACGGCGTCCAGCGCTGGCTGGCCGATGTCACCGCCCTGCTGCGCGAGATCTTCAGCGCCTCCAACGCCTATGACGCGCTGGCGGCGGTCTATGAGGAGCTGGCGGCGTTCGGAACCGCCGCGATGGTGGTGCTGCCCGACTTCGACGACGTGATCACCTGCGAGACCCTCACCGTCGGGCAGTATTACATCGCCGCCGGCAAGACAGGTCAGGTGGACACCCTGTACCGGGTCTACAGCCTCAGCGTCGCCCAGGTGGTCGATGAGTTCGCCCCGGCCGACCCCGCCGGCAAGCGGGACTGGAGCGCCATCTCGCCCACCACCCGGACCCTGTTCGACAACAACCGGCTCGACGCCTGGGTCGAAGTGGTGCAGGCGATCGAGCCCAACCGCGACCACCGCCCTGGTCCGGGGCCGGCTTGGCGCAAGCCGTGGCGCTCGGTCTGGATCGAGAAAGGGGCACCTGACGACAAGCTGCTGCGGATCTCTGGCTTCGACGAGTTCCCGGCGATGTGCCCGCGCTGGAACCTGACCGCGCCCGACATCTACGGCACCAGCCCGGCGATGGACGCGCTGGGCGATGTCGAGCAGCTCCAGGCCCAGGAGAAGGACAAGTCGCTCGCCATCCAGAAGATGGTCAAGCCGCCGCTCAATGTGCCGGCCAACCTGCGCGGCAATTCGGTGGTCAACCCGCTGCCCAACGGCACCACTTTCTACGATCTGGCCGGCGGGCCGACGCCGCCGGTGGCGACGCCGCTGTATCAGGTCCAGCCCCGGCTGGGCGAGATGCAGGAGGACATGGACCGGGTCCGCCGCCGGATCCGCGACGCCTTCTACGTCGATCTGTGGCTGATGATCAGCCAGATGGACCGCGCCGGCGTCACCGCCACCGAGATCGACGCCCGCCGCGAGGAAAAGCTGCTGATGCTGGGGCCGGTGCTGGAACGGCTGCATCACGAGTTCCTCGACCCGCTGATCGACCGCGTTTTCGCCATCGCCAGCCGGGCCGGCCTGCTGCCGCCGCCGCCGCCGGCCCTGGCCGGGCAGCGGCTGCGGGTGCGTTACGTCTCGATGCTGGCCCAGGCCCAGCGCGCGGTGGCCGCTGGGGCGATCGAGCGTCTGTGCGGTTTCGTCGGCAATTTGGCCGGCGCCGACCCTGCGATCCTCGACACGATCGACTTCGACCACGCCATCGACTCCTACGCTGACGCGATCGGCGCCGACCCCCGCCTGCTCAAGCCGGCGGACGTGGTGGCGGCGATCAGGCAGGCCCGGGCCAAGCAGCAGCAGGCCGCCCAGGCGATGGCCGCCGTTCAGCAGGGGGCTGCAAGCGCCCAGTTGCTCAGCCAGACCGACACCAGCCGGCCGGGCAACGCCCTGACCGACATCCTCGGCAACGTCACCGGCGCCCTGCCATGAGCCGCCGCCGACCCGACCCGACCTTCGCGGCCGACGACGTCCCGCCGGCCAAGACTGATCTGACCCCGGAGGAGGCCGACCTTGCCGCCGTGCTGGCCACCCCCGCCGGTCGCCGGGTGCTGCGCCGGATCGTCGCCCAGGCCGACCCGCTGCGGCCGGCCGGCGTCGGCGACCCCATCGCCGCCGCCTACATCGCCGGGGGCCGCGACCTCGCCCTGATTCTCGCGGGCTGGGTCCGCGCCGCCGCTCCCGAGCATCTCCCCGTCATTTTGTTGGAGGCCTGACCCCATGCTGTTCCGCCGTCCCACCCCCGTCCGCGCCGCCGAGGGCGGTGGCGGCGGATCTCCCGCCACGCCCGCTCCGGCTGCCCCGGAGGCTCTCGCGGCTCCGGCCGATGCCGCGCCGGCCGCTCCCGGCACCCTGCTGGGGGGCGCTCCGGCGGCTCAGCCCTCCCCCACCCCGCCGGCCGATGGGCAGCCCCAGGGCGAGGGCAAACCCGGCGACAAGCCGGCCGAGGGCAAGGAGGGCGACAAGCCCGAGCCCAAGCCGCTGACCGCCGAGGATTTCGCCAGCGGCATCAAGATGCCCGACGATCTCCCGATCACCAACCCCGAGGGGCTGGCCGCCTTCCGCAGCCTCGCCGCCGAGGCCGGGCTGTCGGTTGATCAGGCCCAGAGGCTGGTTGATTTCCAGGCCGGCCAGATCCGCGCCCAGCAGCAGGCCGCCCAGGCCACCATCGCCGACTGGAGCAAGCAGGCCGCCGCCGACAAGGAATTCGGTGGGGAGGCGTTCGCGGCCAATGCCGGCATCGCCCGGCAGGCGTTGCAGGCCTTCGCCACCCCGGCGCTGGTCGAGCTGTTCAATCAGACCGGCATCGGCAACCACCCCGAGATGATCCGCGCCTTCTACCGCGTCGGCAAGGCGATGGCGGAAGACGGCCGTGTCGCCGCCAGCGGCGCGCCCAAGGGCGACCGCCTCGCCGCCCTCTACCCCACCATGGTTTCCAAGGAGTAACCGATGGCCACCCTCGTCTCCACCAACCCGACCCTGGCCGACCTTGCCAAGGCGCTCGATCCCGACGGCTCGATCGCCCAGGTGGTCGAGATCCTCAATCAGGTCAACGAAGTTCTCGACGACATGACCTTCATCGAGGGCAACCTGCCGACCGGGCACCGCACCACCGTCCGCGCCGGCCTGCCCCAGCCGACCTGGCGCAAGCTGTATGGCGGCGTCCAGCCCGGCAAGTCGAGCCGCGTCAGCGTCACCGATTCCTGCGGCATGCTGGAGGCCTATGCCGAGGTCGACAAGGCGCTGGCCGATCTCAACGGCAACACCGCCGCCTTCCGCCTGTCCGAGGACAAGGCCCACATCGAGGGGATGAGCCAGGAAGTGGCCCAGACCCTGTTCTACGGCAACGAGGGCACCGAGCCCGAAGCCTTCACCGGCCTCGCCCCGCGCTACAACAGCCTGTCGGCCGAAAATGCCGACAACATCATCAATGCCGGCGGCACCGGGTCGGACAACACCTCGATCTGGCTGGTGGTGTGGGGGCCGGACACCTGCCACGGCATCTATCCCAAGGGCTCGCAGGCCGGGCTCAAGCACAAGGATCTGGGCGAGGTCACCATCGAGAACGCCGACGGCGCGAACGGGCGGATGCAGGCCTACCGCACCCATTACCGCTGGGATGTCGGCCTGACCTTGCGCGACTGGCGCTACGTCGCCCGCATCGCCAACATCGACGTGTCCGACCTCGGCACCCTCGCCAACACCAAGAACCTGCTGACCTGGATGATCCAGGCCAGCGAGCGGATCCCGGTGCTCGGGCGCGGGCGGGCCTGCTGGTACATGAACCGGACCCTGCGCGAGAAGCTGCGGCTCGGCATCATCGAGAAGGTCGCCGGCAACCTGACCGAGGAAACCGTCGCCGGCAAGCGGGTGATGGCCTTCGATGGCATCCCGGTCCGCCGCACCGACGCCATCCTCAACACCGAAACCGTCGTGTCGTAAGGAGCGCCCCGCGATGATCCTCGATGAACGCACCGAATTCTGCGACGCCACCACCCTCAACACCGGGGCGGCCGGCACCTACCTGCTCGGCGACGTAATCGACCTCGGCAAGACCGGGCTCGACATGGGCCAGGGCAACGACCTCTATCTGGTGATCCAGGTGGACACCGCCGCGACCTCGGGCGGCTCGGCCACCGCGACCTTCAAGCTGGCCTCCGACGCCCAGCCGGCCATCGCCACCGACGGCAGCGCCAGCGTCCACATCGTCACCGACACCATCGCGGTGGCGTCGCTGACCGCCGGCAAGACGGTCTATGCCGGCGTGCTGCCGCGCGGCACCTACGAGCGGTATCTCGGCCTACTTCAGGTCACCGGCACCGCTGCTTTCACCGCCGGCAAGGTCAACGCTTTCCTGACCCACGACCCGGCCGGCTGGAAAGCCTACGCCGACGCGAGCTGAGGAGCCTGACCCATGCCGCAATATCGCCTGACCGCCGACGCCTTTGTCGGCGGTCACCGCCGCCGCAAGGGCGAGGTCATCGAGTGGAGCGGGCCGGTCGGCACCGCCATGCAGCCGATCGACCCGCCCGAGCCCGTCCCGCCCTCCGCCAAGGCCGGCGGCAAGGGCAAGGCCACCCCCGATCAGGACGCCTGACCATGAAAACCTATCAGTGCCACAAGCGCGTCAAGGCCGCGCAGATCGCCAGCATCTCCGACGTGATCCACAGCGAGACCGAGGGTTACCGGGTCGTCACGACGACCGAGGGCGAGGAAATCCACGTCAAGGCCGACATCCTCGCCCACTGGCAGGGTCCGGTCGAAGGGAATGCCATCGTCGAATACGAGGACGGCTACCGCGCCCTGTCTCCCTGGCCGGCGTTCGAGGGAGGATACACCGAACTGCGCCCCATGACCGGGGTGCAGTTCCGCAAAAAGCCTGTCGTGATCCAGGCCATCAAGTTCGATGGCACCAACGTCATCGACGTGCACCAGTTCATCGCCGGGTCGGCGCCAGAGCGAAACTGTCGAAAGGCTGAAGACGCCTGGGACGATTTCTGCGAACTGGCCCGCCGCGATGGGTACCCCATTCAGACGCTCGAAGGCGAGATGCGGGCGAGTGTCGGCGACTGGATCATTCGGGGAGTCAAGGGCGAATACTATCCCTGCAAGCCCGACATCTTCGAGACGACCTACGAGGCAGCGACCGCCGACGCCGTCGCCCCAGATCGCCCCGACAACCTGCCGTTCGGCGATGCCCTGCTGGCGCTCAAGGCCGGCGAGCGTGTCGCCCGCGCCGGGTGGGACGGCAAGGGGATGTGGTTGTGCCTGTGTGATTTCTCGCAGGACACCATTACGTTCCCCGAATTCGGCATCGATCACCCCCACCGCAAGCTGCCCTGGATCGGCATGAAGGCTTCCGACAACGGCTTCGTTCCGTGGCTGGCGTCGCAGACCGACATGCTCGCCACCGACTGGCAGATCGTAGGCGCCTGACCATGGCCGTCTCGCCCGTCTCCCTCTGCAACCTCGCCCTGGTGCGACTGGGCGGGACGACCATCGCGGCGCTCAACGAGGGCTCGAAGGAAAGCATCCTCTGCGACCTGCTGTTCGAGTCCTCGCGCGACGCCACGCTGCGCGACCATCCCTGGAACTTCGCCACCCTGCGCCGCACCCTGGCCAGCACGGGCAACCCGGTCGAGCCGTGGGCCCATGCCTATGCCTATCCGGTCAACTGCCTGTTCGCCCGCGAGATCGTCAATCCGCGCGGACGGCAGGCCCCGCCGGTGCCGTTCGAGGTGGCCGGTGACGGATCGGGCGGCCGGGTGATCTACACCGATCTGGCCCCGGCGGTGCTGCTCTACACCGCCCGGGTCACCGACCTCGCCGCCTGCGATCCGCTGTTCCTCGAGGCATTCTCCTGGAAGCTGGCCGCCGAGCTGGCAATGCCGCTCGCCAACAACAAGGCCCTGATGGACATGGCCCAGGGGCAATACGCCCGCCTGCTGACCGTGGCCCGGGCCTGCGACGGCAACGAAGGCAGGACCGAGCCGCCGGAGATGGCCTCCTGGCTGCTCACCCGCACCGGCAACGAAAGGGCCTGCTGATGACCCAACGCCTGTTCCAGCCCTCGTTCGCCGGGGGCGAGCTGTCGCCCGCGCTGTATGCCCGGGTCGATCTCGGCAAGTACGCGGTCGGCCTGCGCAAGTGCCGCAATTTCATCGTTCACCGCACCGGCGGCGTCTCCAACCGCGCCGGGTTCGAATTCCTCGGCCCGGTCGCCGACGAGAGCGTCACCCCCACCCTGATCCCGTTCCGCTTCAACAACACCTCCCAGGTCTGTCTGCTGGAGTTCGGCGAGAAGACGATGCGGATCTGGTACCGGGGCGGGCTGGTCGAGGATGCCGCCGGCAAGGTGGTGACGGTCGCCAGCCCCTATACCGCCGCCGAGGCCGCCGAACTGTCCCACGCCCAGTCGGGCGACGTGATCTATCTCGCCCATCCCGCCCATCCGCCGCGCAAGCTGGCGCGCAGTT